>JBGTNV010000097.1:0-3026 GCA_041742875.1 Saccharimonadales bacterium (SeqCode)
GTGCATAATTGGAGTCAATAAACTACCGCGAGGGGGATGGGATATGGATGTTGAAGTCAATGCGCTAGCTATTGTGCTGGCTACACTATCGAGCATGGTTGTAGGCGCCATCTGGTATGCGCCATCAGTATTTGGCAATGAGTGGATGAAGCTGGCAGGCATCAAAAACAAAAAAGACAAAGAAGTGGTAAAGAAAGAGGCCACCCGGGCAATTATCGTAACGATTGCCGTGAGTTTCGTAACAGCCTACGTATTGGCGCATATGGCCTATCTATCGAACTACTTTTTCCAGAACTCGTTCCTGTATGATTCATTGACTACGGCATTCTGGGCCTGGCTCGGGTTCACGGCTGCCCGCTTCGTGACGCATGATGCCTTCGAAGGCCGCCGGCAGAAGCTGACCTTGCTGAACATGGGGCATGAACTGGTGACTTTGCTGGCGATGGCACTCGTTATCGGCCTCATCCGACCGTAGGGTTTTGGGTTGCGCTGAGTGCGCATTTTAGGATTTATTTGAGATATACTAGGGGATATGTATACCAAGGCTACGACACCGGAAGAAGTCTTTGCCGCCGCGGCCGGCCGGGCGGATGACTTACGAAAGCTTGACACGCTGATCCGTGAGACGGCGCCGGAGCTGAAACCGTATATACTGAGCGGAATGCTGGCATACGGTCCGTTCCACTATGTCTACGCCAGCGGCAGGGAGGGTGACTGGGCGGTTGTCTCGCTTGCGCCGCAAAAACATCACCTCAGCTTGTATATCTGCGCCGTGAAAGACAACTCGTATCTTGCTGAGCTTCACGGCGCAGACTTAGGACACACATCGACCGGTAAAAGCTGTATCAGGTTTAATACCATCGACGATCTGAACCTGGAGCAGATAAGACATATCATCCGTGAAGCTGCCGAGTGGTGGAAAGTCCAACCGGAACCAGTTGCTCCGCCCGCTTTAGTTTAAAAGGCCGAAAGATATTCGAAACTAGTCTACGAAATACAGAACCCCTAACTCCAGGCGATTATTAATAGTACGGGAACACACAAATTGCGGAATTCAAGACTTGTTTTCACAAAACGTAGTTGTATAATGACTCTTCATGGATGGCATCACGATTATTCTATAGAGACATGTTTCACCTGTAGCCGGCTTACTCGATTTTGATTATTAGAAACCAGAATGTTCGATTTTTCTTGGTGTTAGTGATTTGAGTTGCGTTTATGATGCCATCCAAGCAGGACTGTTATACAGTCTTGGAGCTATACAGTGATCCGTATAAAAAGGAGATGTAAATGGCGAGAGAACAACAACCCGAAGTTCATGGGCCTAAAGATGAAGTGCTGACGCCTGCTGCGCAGGAAATGGCAGCGAGTGCTCTCGAGGATGCAACACGTGCGTTATACGATAAAGGTCATGTAGAAGGGTATCCACCAGGATCTACCCCGCCGGATCAAGCATAGATTTATCGTCCATCGATGCTGACCCACACTCACTTTTTCCTTCCCGGGGCACGCTCCGCGCGGCGTGGCCTGCGGCCACTCCGGCTGCACTCGGCAGTCCAGTCCCCGGGAAGGACAAAGTGAGTGCGGGTCAGCATCGGTATTGCGAGCGGGAGCAATGCGCTACAATAGGTATGCAACTTTACGGAGGATTACAGTATGGCTGGCGACGTGAAAACCGGCGAATATAGCGATCTCAAAGCAGTCTATTTTAACTGCACGCTGAAAAAATCACCGGAGAAGAGCAATACCGAGGGACTCCTGGAAGTCAGCCGGCTGATTATGGAAAAACAAGGCGTACAGACAGATGTCGTCCGTGCGGTTGACCATGACATTGCCACCGGCGTCTACCCGGATATGCGCGAGCACGGCTGGGATAGTGACGAGTGGCCGGAATTATACAAAAAAGTCCAAGCTGCCGACATCCTGGTGATTGCCGGGCCGATCTGGCTGGGCGACAATAGCTCGCAGACCAAAAAGATAATTGAGCGGTTGTATGCCCAATCGGCTGAACTGAACGACAAGGACCAGTCCTCCTTCTACGGCAAAGCCGGCGGCTGTATTATTACCGGCAATGAAGACGGTATCAAGCACTGTGCGATGAACATACTCTATAGCCTGCAACACATCGGCTACACCATCCCGCCTCAGGCTGACGCCGGCTGGATCGGTCCGGTCGGTCCTGGACCAAGCTACCTGGACAAAGGCTCGGGCGGGCCTGAGAGTGACTTTACGAACCGCAACACGACATTTATGACGTGGAACCTGCTGCATATGGCACGGATGCTCAAGGATAATGGCGGCATACCGGCCTATGGCAACCAGCGCATGGCTTGGAGTGATGGCGCGCGGTTCGGATTCGAAAACCCGGAATATCGCTAATGAATCCGGGAATCCGTCGAACGGTACTCAGGCTTAAGAAGTGACACACCTACTGGATTTCCAACGGCGTGGCGATACCCCACATAGCTTCAAATAGCTGCCGCATCATAGCGTGCAATGTCGGGTGGTGGATTTCCATAGCTAAACGCTGTTCATCCGAGTAGTCAAGCATTGTTACGACATCATTATAAAGGTATACCTCGAAGCGGATAGTCAGGATCTCCGGGTCGATATGGCGCAGGAACGACCTTGACAGATCGAATGGTTCCAAGTCTTTGGCGTAGACATTGCTGTCATTGGTTAGGTCGTAACTAGTCAGGCCGCGTTCTATGCAGCGTTCGCGGTAGCGGCGGGCAAAGGCTTTGCCGGTTTGTTCAAAGTGCTGTGACAAGTGGGCAGACTCGAACACGCGGTATTCGCCGTCGGCTTTGGTCATGTTCCAGTTAACCTGCTTCAGCCCGGCTATGCCGTAATAATGTTGGATGGTAGCTTTGGGGCCGGAGCTGCCGGCCATCTGCTGTAACAGATTCGCCATAGTATCCAAGGAGTTCTTAGCTGTTGCAGTTTCTGCTTCGCGCTGGGCTAGCAGGGCTTCGACATTTTTGAACGGTAGCGCCCGGAATAGTGTGCCGTAACTGAGCCGTTCG
>JBGTNV010000098.1:0-3632 GCA_041742875.1 Saccharimonadales bacterium (SeqCode)
AAACGAGTTGGTCGATGACCGCAACGGTATCGAGGAATCGGTAATGCCCATTTACAGGGCGGGCCTGGCAAAGCTTGTGCCAAGTGACTACCGGGTATCCGAAGAGATCTCTTTCATTTCTACGCCTGGCCATACTCCGGGACATGTGAGTATTCTGATCGAGTCCGACGACCAATCCGCAGTCATTAGCGGCGATGTCCTGCATCACCCGAGTCAAATCGCCCATCCGGAATGGAAAGACCTAGACACCGATACCGACCTAGCCAACGAAACGCGCCTGAAGCTTCTGGAACGGTTTGCCGATACCGATACGCTGTTTATCGGGTCGCACTTTGCCGAGCCGGTGGCTGGCAAGATCACAAGTGAGATGGGAACGTATAGATTGGTATGATGTCCCAGTGGTGAAGTTGAGGAAGGTATTGGTGAGCGCTTTTCATCTCAAACTGCACTAAACGTGCAATGCCTGGCTATATAAGGAAATAGCGGGTTTCGTTCGTAACCGGATTACCATAGGCGACTTCGCTGAGGATGGCGTTGGTTTCGGTGATTAAGGCTTTGAGCTCGCTTCGCTGGTCGTTATTGAACTGCTGCAATACGAAGTCGGCGCTGTCGATTTGTTCGGGCTCTTTGGGGCCGATGCCGATGCGGATGCGGCCGAAATCTTCGCCGAGGTGCTGGATGAGGGATTTGACGCCGTTGTGGCCGGCTGCACTGCCGCCGAGACGTAACCGGATCTGGCCGAATTCGATATCAAGTTCGTCATAGATGGCGGTTGTCTGGTCGGCGGACAGTTTATAAAACGCCATGACTGCCTGGACGGCTTCACCGCTGAGGTTCATGAAGGTCTGCGGTTTGACAAGTATGACGCGGGTGTCGGCGAGCTGGTGGCTGGCCAGCTGGCACTTCAGGTCTTTCTTCTCTATCCAGGCCGGGAAGCCGTTGGCTTTGGCGAAGGCGTCAATGGAGGTGAAGCCGATATTGTGCCGGGTGCCTTCGTATTGGCTGCCAGGGTTGCCTAGGCCTACGAAGAGTGCGGTCTTATTCAATCCGAGCGTGAAATAGTTGACCGGATCGCTGGTCTGGGGTTTGCGCTGGAAGAGTGCCATAGGATTAGTCTAGCAACCCTACTCCCGTTAGGCAAACAACAGCACAGCAGTACTACCCGTCAGTATTTTGGTCATAAGCCATATTTGGCTAAAGGGATTAGGGCTAGCAGCCGGGTGGCCGGATAGTCTATGAAACGGGTTCTACGTCCAGTTACTAAGCAGGATAGATAAGTCGGCGATATCTACTCTCCCGCTCTTGTTGATGTCGGCTTTGGGGTCGGCCGTACCCCATGCGCTCAGCAGGATTGATAAGTCGGAAATGTTGACCTTGCCGTCGCCGTTCAAGTCGCCCGGGATGGCCGGCTGGGGCTGACTATTTTGTACCGTAACGGTGATGCTGACGGTTTTTTTGTTGCCGGGGGTGTCGTAGGCGGTAGCGAAGAGCGTGTGCAGGCCGTTAGCGGCCGTAGTCGTATTCCAGTCAATACTATAGGGGGCGGTAGTATCCACTATTGGCGTGCCGTTGTCTATCTGGAATTCTACCCGGTCTATGCCTTTGGCGCTTGTTGCGTTGGCGATGACCGCTACCTGTGAGCCGCTGATTGTAGCGTTTTTTGCCGGAGCGGTGATCCTGATACTAGGCGGGGTGCTGCTGCTGCTGGAAGATGGCTTTATGAGAAACTTGTTATTGGCGGTATTCCAGTGTTTGGATAGGTAATTGGAATCGGGTAGGGTGGAACTGGTATTAAAATAATCGTCTTTATTGCAGTCAAGCATGAGTTTTTCGCTTTCCGGACAGACGTAACGCATAGTTGGTTGGTGGGCGTCCGCATAACACATCAGATCCCATTCGTCGTTGCAATGCTGGCTGTCGGTACCATTATTCGGCGCATTACGTTGGACACCGCCGAGGCTATGGACTAGTTCGTGAGCTTCGGTTCCGGTGCCCCAGCAGCCGCTATCGATGCGGCCGTAACTCGGGCCGGAGTTATTGACGTTTTCCTGGCCGGGACGGCTGTCGGCTATAGTGCTGCCGATGCCGCAAAAGGCCGTGGAATCCATCCAGACTATGTATTTGCGGTCGGTCCGGTTATAACCCAAGCTCTTCAAAGCTGTAATCATACTTGAAAAGCTGTCGTCGCCGTAAGCCGGTACGGTGACGTTATGCACAACCAAATCGCAGTTGGTATCAGTTACAAACCGGATATTGCGCGGTGAGCCGGTTTGGTTACCGCTGTTGACGAATATAGCGTTGGTTGCGGCCGCATACTGGGGAAAGCTGGCAGCGAACTGATTGTAGCGGTTTGGTTTGTCGCTGGCATGTACGTACATCGTCTCAACGCGGAAGCCGCTCTGGCCGTCGCTCGCGCATGGGACCGTATCCGATGCCGAGCCATTGCTGTTTTGAAGCGGCTTGACCGGCTGTCTGGCGTCTACACCGTCGGGAGCCGGATCGGGGCCGTGGGTGCAGCCATGGATTATGCCCTGGCTGTCAACTGCCTCCAGCAGGCTGCCGCACGGGCCGTCAAGCCGTTCCCTGAGCCCTGCCCAATTGAGACCCTTTTTCGGATCGTCTATGAATCGTTCAATGATTGTTTCGGTGCTAGGTACTGGACTGACTATTGATTGGTCCGGCAGAAAGAAAGCCCGGGTTTGATGAAGGCCGTATATGCCGCCAATAAGCCCTACCGCAAGGACAGTGATACTTATGGCGGCGTTTTTCGTAAGGATAGCCGGGACACTGGGTTTAAGTCTTTTGAAGTCTGGCATCCATCTCACTCCTGGTTGCTGCTATTTTCCAGTTACTTATGCTTAGTATCATCATAGTATATAGTGCCGGCGCAAGCTAGTCCCCTGACCCGCACCCACTTCTTCCTTCCCGGGGACTGGACTGCCGAGTGCAGCCGGAGTGGCCGTAGGCCACGCCGCGCTGTCTGATCCTGACAAGCCGGCAGTGTACCAATGGGTATGGTGCCGGGTTACGGTTTGCCGGTGCGTTTCTTGCGGATAGTTGATTTTTTGGGCGATTTATTGAGCGGCTTTTTGGTGCCGGCGACGGAGTTGTGTTTGCGGTCGGCGAGGGTGGGGCTGTTGCCGTGTTTGTGGGTTACGTGTTTTTCGATGAACCAGAATTGGACGGGGGTGCCGCTGTAGCCGTATTTTTCGCGCATGGCGCGATCCATGTAACGGCGGTAGCTCCAATGGACGAATTTGGTGTGCGAGCCGAAGACTTTGAAGGCCGGGATGGGGTTGTCGGTCTCCTGGGTCATGTAATTGAGCTTCGGCGCGCGGTTTTTGAGGCCGGCCGGAGGGTGTTTGTCAACGACCTCCCGCAGCCACCGGTTGAGCTCGGCGGTCGGGATGCGTTTGGTGCGCTGTTCGGCGATTTCCAACGCCAAGTCGAAAAGTTTGGTGACGTTTTGGCCGGTGACGGAGCTGGTAAATATCAGCGGCGCCCAGGGTATAAAATCATAATCAGCGGCAATCTGCGGGGCGATGGCGTCGCGGCTGTAGGCCGTCTTCTCTTCGCCATCCAGCTTGTAAGCATCCCATTTGCTTACAACCAATACCAGGCCCTTCCCCGCC
>JBGTNV010000099.1:0-3828 GCA_041742875.1 Saccharimonadales bacterium (SeqCode)
AGCTGACTAGCCAGACCGCACCTCCTGAGCATGATACATGGTGGCAACGTTCCCGTCTTGGGGCTGTAGCAGCCAAGGTCGCTCTGGCGTTCAGTTGTCTACTTACTGCATCCAGCGTTCCTGAAGCAGAAGATCAGGGTATCGGCCTAAAGCACATAGCCGGCAATCCTCTTACTATCGAACAGGTTGCCGATACTAGCAAAATCCACCATGTCTACCGCACGGATGGTGATGGTGTCTGGCTTCATACAGCACCTGGGCTGGAGACTCCGCTCGCAGTGCTTATGCCGGATGGTGCCGAGTTTGATGTCAGCTGCTGGACAACTGACGATACAGTTTTCGGAAACCCGGTATGGCTGGATGGAACATATGTATCCGACCAGGGACGTAAATCGGGATCTGTGACGGACTACTACATTGACACACACTGGCAGACGACACAAGATCTGACAAACCAAGGTATCCCGGAGTGTGGTGGTGTGTCGCAATCGGCTGGCGGTAGCATCCAGGAAAGCGGAGCTCATCTGGAATGCAGCCCTTTATTACTAATTGGCGCCCGGGGTTCCGGCATGGATGGAGACGCGCCTTACGAGAGCGACCATAATAGCGCAGGTACTACTGGGTTTGGCTCAACACTCTCGCCAATCGCCGATAGCCTAACTATATATTACGGACGCGAGCAGATTGCCAGTTTTGGATTACCGTATGATGCGGCGCCCGCAACTGCATGGATTACTGAACCAGGGTATGTTGAGAGTGTAATCACAGGCGAAAGCATCTTACGAGGTATTATCAACAAACAAGCTGTGGCCTGCCCTGACCAGCTCTTTTTCCTGACAGGCTATTCTCAAGGCGGAGAAGTTGTTGGTAACGTAGTGTCTCAGGCCAATGTCGGCATTCGTAATAAAATTGCAGGCATTGCGCTTTTTGGAGAACCTAAATTCAACCCGGACTCGCAAACCTCGCAAGGTAATTATGACCCCGGATTAGCGGGTGCTCTCGGAGCTCGGAATGAATACCCGGCTGATCTCATTCCAAAAACACGATCCTATTGCGCGGCTGGAGATCCGATATGTAATTACAGCTTGCCGAACTTGCCAAGCCTTGCTAATGGTACCTCGTCGCATTTCAGCTACGCACAAGGACAAGGTATGTCGTATGTCTCAGAAGCGACGGGTTTCCTGGAATCCCTACAGCGTTACGATAGAATACCAAGTAACCGCAATGTGGGGTAGTGCTTCATGATAGCGGACAAAGAAGCTTTATCGTCCGCGCAATTCAGGCAAATTAGGTTATGCTTACTTTTCGGTATCGTGGTTGCGCATTTTGTTACGCTTGCATATGTACTCTTTT
Source organism: Saccharimonadales bacterium (SeqCode) (assembly GCA_041742875.1). Classification (GTDB taxonomy): domain Bacteria; phylum Patescibacteriota; class Saccharimonadia; order Saccharimonadales; family UBA4665; genus JALQUD01. The sequence goes on from JBGTNV010000099.1 coordinate 1,354, forward strand.
TACCATTTTTTGCCATTGCGGCATTGGGAGGACGATCGGAACAGGAGTTGATGCACGCAGGTATGATATTCCTGATAATTCGGCTGGTTGCCATCGGTGCCGGCTTTACTCCGCTATTGTTAGCGGCGCAACGCCGACCAAGATTTTTTAGGCTAGCGCTTACCGGTACTTTGACATCACTCTTGACAGCTCTGTTGTCGGTAACGAGTATACATCTCTTTGTTATGCTAGCCATATGGAGTTTGGCGACGGTAGCCGGGTTTGTGCCGCTCTGGCTAGAGCTGCGAAGGCAACACAGGATGGACAGAAGATTGGCAGAGCAGAATCCCATAGTCCGCTAAGTCTGAGGGCGCTAAATAAAATGAGCGGTGTTAGATTTTACTCGGCGCAGATACCGGTACCAACAGAGTTATTGCGCTGCATAGCTTGCTCCAACCCGGCATGCACCGGCCCCATACTCAGGGCGTAGCCGATTTGCTCGTAGGTGGTGGATTCGGCGAAGATCAGGCCGATGACGGCGCCGTCGGCATTGATGAGCGGTCCGCCGGAGTTGCCGGGGATAATGTCAGCCTTGAGTTCATATATGTTTCGGTTGGTAATACTGCGGTCGTAGATATCGCGGCCTTTGGCGGTGAACTGGTCAAGTATGGTGGCTGCACCGGCCCGGAAACTGCCGCCGCCGGGGTAGCCCAGTACCGCGGCGGCCGTACCTTGCGGAATGCGGGCGTCTCCGGCGGGCAGCGGTCCGCCGGCCAGGTTGTTGACACGCAGGACGGCCATGTCGAGATCCGGGTCGAACCAGATTGGTGTGGCGGCGTGGCGGCCTTTGGCGTCGACGACGGTCGGCTTGTCAACACCGGCAACGACGTGGGCGTTGGTGACGACAAGTCCCTGGCGGGCAACATAGCCGGAACCGTCAACGATGCCGCCGCAACCCTGGCCCTCTACCTTCACGACCGACGGCCGGACTTTTTCGACTGCTGCCCGCAGGTCGCCAAGCGGCGGCAACGGTGTGCCATCGTCAAGCGGTTTGCGCTCCAGTCCGGCAAAGACATCCGGGAAGCCGTTGGGGTTGATGATTTTATCCAGGTTGGCGATGAACCGGGGTGCCGACGGCAATGTGCCGTTAATCAGTCGTACGATCTTTGAATCCCGGATAGGTTGTTTTAAGTCCGGCGACGGCAAGTTGGATAGGCTGGGATTTAGTAGCCACACGGCAACCACCAGCGTAATGCCGCCGGCGATACTACCGGCCAGGGCGTCGGCTTTGTTGAGATGTATAATCGCCATCAGCCGCCGCTTTAGCTTCATGCTGACGACTTCGCCGATACCCAGAAACAACAGTGCGCAAAACAAGGTCAGCGACAGCGCCAACAATGCTTGTGCCAATAAACTTTGTTCCTCGCTGATAAGGTGTGGCTGCAATGCCGCACCCACGAATAAGCCGCCGATAAACCCGCCGGCCGAAAATAATTGCCGGATCAAACCGATCTCGTGTCCGCGGTACGCGGCACCGGCTAGTAGTACGATAAGTAAGATGTCTACGAGCATATGCAGCTGCTATTGATTACAGTCGTATTGTAGCAAACAGGGCTGTCGATTGGCTGTGAATCAATAGTGCTATACTTATGTATAATAAAGTCACGTATCATCTACCGTAAGGTTTCTTGTGTAGCCGTATGAAAAAAACAATAATCAATCAGTCCGGTCAGCATGGCCACGTCGCCGTAATCGGTATCATTTTAATGACATTGCTCGTAATTGGTGTAATAGGGTTCTCGGTTTGGGCGCTGACGCCGCAAGATGCCCCGGTTATCCGGTATACGCCGCCGGCGGTGACGGCCGACGATCCTTTATCCGAGGGAAAATCCAGCAAAGAGCTGGTTCAGGATGTCAAAATTCTGGAAGCCGGCATGAAACGGGCTGATGGCTACAAGGCGGCTGCCGAAAAAGCCCTGGCCGACGCGCCGCTGCCTATAGGTAACAGTGAAGCGGCGGGGACGGCTACGACCGTCGAGAAGGAACGCCTGAGCGAACTGCAGACTGGTTATATTGCCGAATGTGACCGGCGTATCAAAAACCTGGCTGACGCGCAGCCGCTGCTGGAAAAACTGACTAGCACCCAGCGCCCGATAGTTGAACAGGCTATCAACAAAGAAACCACTGATCTGAATGGCTTGAAAGCCCGTGTGGCCGGAACCGTCAGCGAAGACAGTTTTGCTGCCGCCCGCCAGTCTTTGAATGCGGAATACAATGCCTACCTGCTGGTTCTGGCGCAAGCCAACCTGTTAATTTTCGCCAACGACCAAACGGTGATGGAGAATAAATTCAACCGTGTCGGCGGCAAATTCCAGGAACGCATCAATGACGCCGGCAGCAGCGGCAAAAGCACCGCAGCTTCCCAGACTGCGCTCAATAGTTTCCAAGCCAACAAAGTTACTGCCACTGACTTGACTGTCGGAGTCGTCAAGGTCG
>JBGTNV010000100.1:0-5015 GCA_041742875.1 Saccharimonadales bacterium (SeqCode)
CTTCGTTTACCTGGTAATCCGCTGAATTTGCCTGCTGGGCCAGCGCCGTGCCCGCACCGAGCACACCTACCCCCAGCAACACTCCGGCCGCCAATAGCAGGCCTCTTCGTCGTCGCATCATATATCCTATTTTCGCGCATATCGGCTAAAAACACAATCGGAATCGGGAACATCGACAGATTCTGCTTAGGGATATCGCGGGATATTTCTGAAAATAGTTTATTTATGCTACGATTGAAGCAATCAAAGCGTAAGCGTATAAGCGTAAAAATATACCCTATGGACACAAAAAAATCAGACGCAGACAAGCCGGCAGATGACGGAAGTGAAACCCCGATAGATAATCAGGGTGAGAGCCTGGAGTACGGCGATGCCAACGCAACCGATTCACGCAGCAGCGTCGTCAGTGACGGCGAATCATCCGATGATACGAAGACACAGGCCTCGGAAACGTCGAAGCTTCCCAAAAAACGGGGCGCCTTCAGGCGGTTCTGGGACCATTTCAATGTATACCTCTTACTGTTCCTATTTGTACTAATTATCGCGAGCATTGCCGTCGTAGTCCTATATTTCCGCAACCGTACGGCCGACGTCACCACGCCGGGCACTATTACACAGCAAAACCTGCCGGCCGAGACATTACAAGAGCTGGCAAGCAACGGCATCCAGGTGGGCGACCCCAAACAAGTCCTGAATATCCAATCGAACAGCGTATTTACCGGCGCCGTGCTGGTAAAAGGCGAGCTCCAGGCAGCCGGCGGGCTAAAAATCGGCAGCGGCAGCCTGGCTATCCCCGAAATCAGCGTCGGCGGCAGCGCTACGATTAACCAACTCGAAACCAACACACTCGGAGTCGGCGGCGGCGCCCGCGTCAACGAGCTTTCGGTTCAGCGCAACCTGAGCGTCAACGGCAACAGTACCTTCAACGGCACTATAACAACCCCGTCGCTGTCCGTCGGCCGCCTGCAATTAAATGGCGACCTGGTTATTTCCAGGCACATCGTCATCGGCGGCGCTACCCCGGGACGCAGTAACGGCAGTGCGTTGGGCGGAGGCGGCACTACTTCTGTCAGCGGCTCGGATACAGCCGGATCAATCAGCATCAATACCGGCTCTGCTCCGGCAGCCGGCTGCTTCATCACCATCAATTTCACCAATACGTTTGGCGGCACACCGCACGCAGTCGTCACACCGGTAGGGTCGGCAGCAGGCGGTCTCAACTATTACGTCAACCGTGACGCCGGCAACCTAAGCGTCTGCACCGTAAACCCTGCACCGGCCCACAGCTCGTTCGGATTCGATTACCACGTCTTCGAATAGAAGCAACACGATCATCCATCAACTAAGTACAGGCGGGCGGCATACGTATGTGCAGTGTGGTGATTTCTGAGAGGAGCGGACGGAAGCGTACTAGCAGTACGCTGGAGGAGCACCGCAACAGAAAGCGCCGCAATGTGCGTGCGTATACCGCCCGCCCCTAAACATCAAGAAAAACGGTAACACGGTCGGCTTTTACGTGCATTAAACCGCCGGAGATTTTTATACGTTGTTCGGGCTGTTTGCCCGTCCGGCGGACTATAAGCTCACAAGGATCCAGTAACGTGATGAAATTATGGTGTCGCGGCAATATGTCAAAGTCGCCGGTGGCATTGACAGCCGAAATACTACTCGCCACTTCATCAAAAAAAACTTTATGCGGCGAGTGGACTTTGACACGCATTGAATGTGACCGCGCAGTGCCGCGATCCGCCTCAGGCTGCCCTTCCACCGGCAGCTCTGCTTCCTGTTCCAGCGCCTCATCTGTGTTATTCGAGCTATCATCCGCCATAAACTAGCATCTCCGACTACAACCGTATAAGCCCGTTCATACTATAATCTCTTCGATACCGACCAGCGTTTGTTCGCGGGTAAAGTGCTCGCCTTTGTTGACCGATTGGTCTTCCATCACAAACATGTTCTGGGAGAAGAAGTGGATAAGTTTTTTCGCTTTGGCATAATCGGCACGGTCGCTGGGGCTTAGTTCGTTTTCACCGATAATCGCAATGATGCCCTTGAGCGATTCGTATTTTTGCAGCAATGCCTGGACCTGGACGCTCAGTAAGTAGTGGCGCTCCCCGACGATATCAGGGCTCAGCAGCGACGAATTGGTACGGATCAGGTCAACGGCCGGCCGGATACCCTGCTCCGCCACCGAACGCGACAACACGATAACACTGTCCAGCTCGTGCTGGATCATCTGCACGGCAGGGTCGGACAGATCGTCAGCCGGCACGTAAATGGTCTGGACGGCCGTGATAGAGCCGCTGTCATTGGAACTGAGGCGGTCCTGCAGCAACTTTACGTCCGAGAAAATCGTCGGCTCGTAGCCGCCTTCGGCCGGAACCTGGTCAAGGATGGTAGAAAGCTCGTTCCTGGCCTGGATGTAGCGGTACATGTTGTCGGCGAAAAACAGGATGTCTTTTTTCTGTTCGTCACGGAAATATTCTGCTAACGTAACGGCGCTCAGACCGACCAGGGCACGCTGTATCGGATTCTGGTCCATCTGGCCGAAGAACATACAAGTATTTTTGAGCAAGTCGCGTTCTTTCAGCGTTTCGTAGAGTTCGTGGCCCTCACGGATACGTTCACCGATACCGGCAAAGAAGCTCAGGCCGCCGCCGGATTTCGCCACATTGTGGATCAACTCCATGGTCAACACCGTCTTGCCGACACCGGCGCCGCCAATAATGCCGATTTTTCGGCCTTTGACGAACGGCGTAAAGAAATCTATGACCTTGATGCCGGTTTCCAGGATTTCCGGCTTGCTGATAGCAAAGGTGTGGCTCTGCTCAGGACTTTGGAAGATACTGCGCTTCGGCATTTTGCCGTCGGCATCGACCGGCGGCTTACCATCAATCGGGTTGCCCAGCGCATCGACCACCCGGCCGATCATGGCATTGCCGACCGGAATCTCGATACTCTTGCCGGTCAGATTGACACGCATGTTTTTTTCCAGCGTCTGGTCGGACATAATATTCATGCAAACGGCAATATTGCCCGGCAGCAAACTTTCTACCAGCAGCGGCGTTTCGGCGGCGTTATCGACTACGACCAGTTCACTGAGAGCCGGCATACTATCCGGGAACGCCACCCGGAGGACGAGGCCTTTTATGGCCCGTATAGTGCCCTGGCTCATCGCCTTGCCCCCGGAATGCCCGAAGTACACGAATTGCCCGTAATGCCCGGAGTGCCCGGAGTTATATTACCTCTCATGCTACTGCTCCCGCTTTCTTCAATCCGTTGATGATTTCTTTCAACCGCTCGTCCGACTGGGACCGCTTGGCACGGTTGTAGGCGGTATGGAGCGCTTTGCGCTCATCGCTTGACCGGTCATAGGCAACACGCATGGCGCGGAAACGGCTGGCGTACTGAGCCAGTTTACTGTCTAATACAACCTGGCTGAGGGTGATTTCCAGCATAGCCTTCTCCATATGGGCGGCTACGGCGAATGTGCTGGGCTCGAATATGTAATTTTTTTCGCTGATAATTTCATCGGCAGACAGCTTTGTACCGCTTACTTGGCTACCTTGTGCTTCAATAGCATCCGACAGCTCAATCCGGACTACTTCCTGCACCATGAGTGATTTGTAGGTCTGGTAATAGACGACGGCACTGCGGTACTTGCGCACTTCGGCGACTAGCGGCGCGATATTAATATCGGTATCGCTCTGGGGCAATTTGAAGTATTTGCCATAGGACACGCCGGACTGCATCAACTGCAACGCGCCATGGTGGCCGATAACCAGCAGGTCGTTCTTTTTGGGATTGTACGTTTCCAGCAGTTTTGTGATCAACCGGTGGTCGATGTCACCGCTAAAGCCGCCTTCAGCCGTGACGGCAATGTAGAGCTGTTTGTCGATAGCATCTTCGGTAGCGGGACGGCCGAACCGGAACAGGCCGTCAACCCGGATCTGGTGGTAAATCTGCCAGATGGCTGCAAAGAACCGCTGTGATTGCAGCACCTGGTTGCGCACCTGGGCGATACGCATACTGGCCAGGCCTTCAAAGGCGTTGGTCAGCATTACTATTGTGGCCATACTCTTCTCGTCGGCGAGAATATCTTGCGGACGCCTCATTTTTTGGCTCCCTTCTCAGACGAAGATCCAGATGAAGATCCAGACGAGACTCCGGATGAAGATTCAGATGAAGCCGCCGCTTTGCCGGCCGGCTTCGGTGCCAACAGGCTGAGCGCTTTCAGTTCACCGCGAACACGTTCGTAATCTTCAGGCTTTTTGATCTTAGCGGCAAACTCGGCGACTTTTGATTTCATTACGCCAACCTGTACCTGCTCGTCGGCTTGGGCTCCAAGTAAGATGTCAAGGAGCAGCTGTTGGCTCATCAGGTTATAGGTCTCACCGACGGCCTGGGTAAGCAGCTCGTGAATTTGTTTGCCTCGTTCCAGCTCGCGCCTGGCCGCCATGGCAATCTCCGAACCGAAGCGGGCGAACTCCATAGCCTGGGCGTAGGCGTGGAGCGAGGTGATCATTTGTGAAGCTAACTGCTTCTGCCGGTCATTGAGCCCGCGCCCGCCGACACGGGTCACACTCAAGCCCACACTAACCGCCGGCCGCATTGTGTCACGGAAGACATCCATATCCAGGATCCATTGGCCGTCAGTAATTGACATAATGTTGGTTGGCAGGAAAGCGGTAATATCGCCGCCGCTTGCCAGTACCAACGGCAGTGCTGTCAGGGTTTTGTGGTTACGCTCAAGCTTACCGGCCCGCTCCAGCAGCGAGGAATGCGTGAAGAACATATCGCCGGGATAGGAGTCACGGCCCGGGCTGACTCCGGCCATGAGTGAAATTTCACGGTATGCCTGGGCATGGCTGGTCAGATCATCGTAAACTACGACGACATCCTGGTCTATTTTTTGCCAGAAATGTTCAGCCATGGCACAGGCCACGTATGGAGCCAGATAGCTCATGACCAAAGAATCGAATATTGTCGATACTATGACGATGGAGTGCTCTAAC
>JBGTNV010000101.1:0-3682 GCA_041742875.1 Saccharimonadales bacterium (SeqCode)
ACACCAAACACATTCAAGCCAGAACTTTCACCATCGGCCCGCTCATATTTGAGCAGTTTGGCCTTGAAAAGGTGTTCCAGTTTCGGCACGTCTTCCGGAATGACGCGAACATAGACACCGGAGTGCGAATTGCCGCTGACCAGCTTGTCTATAGTGGTGTTGGCAATTAGTTTGCCTTTGCCGATAATGATAATGTCATCGGCCATCTGTGACATTTCGCTCAATAAATGGCTGGACACCAGCACCGCGTTACCCTTGTCTCCCTTTGCAGCGTAGTGTTTAATAAACTCGCGCAGCCAGGCGATACCTTCGGGGTCGAGGCCGTTGGCCGGTTCGTCGAGCAATAGGTACTTCGGCTCGCCCAGGATGGCGGCGGCGATGCCGAGGCGTTGGGACATGCCGAGTGAGAATTTGCCCGGTTTTTTGCGGGCGACTTCTTTGAGTCCGACGATTTCGAGCACTTCGTCGACCCGGCTGTCCAGTATATTGCCGGCAGCCGCCAGGACAAGCAGATGGTTGCGGGCGGTGCGAGTCGGATGAAAGGCTTTTGCCTCCAACAGAATACCGACTACTTTGGACGGTTGCGGGTAGGCGTGCAGCGGCTGGTCGTCGTAAGTCGTACTGCCGCCGCCGTTATCCAGCCCGAGCATTAGGCGCATAGTCGTCGACTTGCCGGCGCCGTTCGGGCCAAGGAAGCCGGTAACCCGGCCGGTTTCCACTTCGAATGACATATCCTGTACGGCTACTTTCTGGCCGTACCGTTTGTCCAGCTTCTCGGCTTTTATCATACTGGTTTGACTATACCACATCCGGTCGCCCGTCCGTATGAAGCATTTTCCAGCTACATGGACTGCACGAGCTTGTGCAGAGCTTGAAAAAGTTTCAAGCTCTTGCTAAGCTTAGAACTATGAAGACGAGAGACCTCAACTTACATGAGCTCCAGCTCCTGCCCCAAAAACATGCCTTAAGTTTTCTTCGCAACCAACCAGAAGACCAATGGCTTGAGAGAAAGAGCGCCCGCGCCGGTGCACAGGAAATCGCCAATACTATGGTTGGCTTTGCTAACGCCGAAGGTGGGATAATCGTTATCGGCATTCACCAAGGTGTAATTGAAGGCGTGAGCTCGTCCTCGAAGGTAAATGATTGGAGGCAAGCAGCACTTGACTTCACGGCCCCTCCTGTCAGACATAAGTTTGAATATATTACATGCATCAATCCACAAGGGCAGAACGATGAGATTGCTCTTATCGAAATCGAAGCCAGCGAACGTGTACACGTCAATCAAAAAGGCGAGACCTATCTTCGGGTTGGCGACGAAAACCGCAAGCTCAATACATTGGAATCACAGGAACTCCTCTACGACAAGGGTGAGTCTATCTATGATGGAACTGTCGTTGCAGGATCAAAAATGACTGATTTAGATAAAGCACTTATAGAACAATACTTAAAAAATATCGGGGCTGGGCAAAACCAACGCGACACAGTCCTGAAAGCACGTGGGCTTACAAAAGAAGTCAAGGGCAGCATCGCGCCCACTGTTGCAGGCATACTCACACTAGGCAAAACGCCACAAATGTTTCTGCCTCATGCCCTTGTAAGAGTTTTAGCGTACCAAGGCTCGTCCCGTGAAACGGGTACTCGGGCTAATGTCACATACGACCGACGGATCGAGGGATCCATAAGCGCTCAAATCGATGAGGTACGGCGCCAACTCAAAAGGTTACTACCCCTGGTTATGAGGCTTGGTGGCGAGGGACAGTTCAAAAAAATGACCTTAGTGCCAGAATACGTTTGGCTTGAAGCAGTCGTGAATGCTGTTATCCATCGATCTTACAGTATTGGAGGTGACCACATACGCATCGAAATCTTCAACGACAGAATTGAGGTAAAAAGCCCTGGGCGACTGCCCGGACTGGTCAGGCTTGAGAATATTCGGTCTACACGTTTTGCACGCAACCCCCGTATCGCACGCGCCCTGAGTGACATCCGGTATGGAAGAGAGCTCGGCGAAGGAGTTAACCGGATGTTTGAAGAAATGAATATAGCGGGATTGCCGGATCCGGTATACTTGCAAGGCTCGGCGTTCGTACAGGTCATATTACTAGAGGATCCGTTAGCGGGAAGGATTCTGAAGCACTTACCGCTAGGGTCTGAACGTTTTGTGGAGTTTTTGAGCCGCCAGCGCCGCGTTACCACAAGCGAAGCAGTAGCATTGTTGGGCGTTACAAAACCTACCGTTCGGAAATACCTGAAAGAGCTGGCTGAGAAAGGTTTTATTGAACATATCGGCACTTCAATCATGGATCCGCGTGGCTACTGGCAGATCAAGCTTCCACGACAGTAGTCGTTAGGATGTGCAGCAGTTCCCCGACGGTCTGGGCTTGCATCAGGCGCTCGCGCAGTTCTTTGGCGCCGTCGAAGCCGTTGATATATATCTTGCAGAATTTGTTGAGGGTGTGGATGGGACGGCTCTTAAAGTTATCATGGCTCCAGGTCTCGGCGAACATAGTCACATGACGGATATACAGGTCGATGCGCTGCTGTTTCGTAATAGATTCCCATGTGCTGGTTTCTGCGAAAGCGTACGGGTCATGAAAGACTCCGCGGCCGATCATGATACCGTCCAACTGGTATTTTTCTGCCAACTCCCGGCCCTGGCTTTTATTGGTGACATCGCCGTTGCCGACGATCAGCGTAGCCACTTTCATGGCATCACGCATTTCGCGTACCCGGCCGATCATATCCCAATGGGCCGGGACCTTGCTCATCTCTTTGCGCGTCCGGCCGTGGACCGTCAGCATATCCAGGTTTTGCTGCAGCAGCAATTCCGGCCAGGTCATGTCTATGGCGCTGAAGCCGAGGCGGGTTTTGACGCTGACCGGGACGCGCCCGGCGGCGCCTTGCCGGGTAGCCTGGATGATTTCGATTGCTAATGGACGGTTATTGATAAGCGCGCTACAGGTACCGTTGCCGACTTCCGACTTTGCCGGGCAGCCCATATTCAGGTCGATGCCGGCAAAACCCATATCCACCAGCTCATCGGCGGTTTTGCGGAAGTTTTCGGGATTTTTGCCCCACAATTGGGCGAAAATCGGCTGCTCTTCGGCAGTGAACAGCAGTTTTTTCATAAGGTGTGCCCGGCCCGGGCTCTGCAAACCGTCGACGTTGACGAATTCCGTAAAATACAAATCCGGCGCGGCACAGAATCCGACTATCCGGCGGAACACCGTATCGGTCACGTCGTCCATCGGCGCCAATATAAAGAATGGCTTGGGCAGGGCTATTGTACCCATGGCATTATTCATAGCTACTCATATTGCTCTCGAGTTTTGAGGAGCCTGTCTACCCTCTGGTTGCTGGCAGAGAACGGATCCATAATTAGGAAGCAGCCATCCGGGCCTCTTAGGTTGCCCCAGTCCGCCTTATAGGCACGGGGATTGGGACTTGAAAGTGCGTGACCTATAAACCGGCTTCGTGTAGCCGCACGTGTGGTTTGCGAGGGAGCTGTCATTCTTTCCTCGATAAGCGCTTCCTCGGGCATCCATGGCGCCCACAATGTTTCGCGCAGCAGCATACCGATGCCCTTTGGATGCAGCGCGTCGAACTGGTAGTCTACTGCGGCTAACTCGGGCGCGCCTTGTCTCAGGTCGTGCTTTTCCCTGTGGCGCTGGAGGACATGGAG
>JBGTNV010000102.1:0-13205 GCA_041742875.1 Saccharimonadales bacterium (SeqCode)
TGACCGGGAACAGCCCACATCAGTTGCCGTACCGTCGGTAGCGCCACGGATAACACCGGGAAACCGCCCATCGAATAAATCCTGCGCAAACACCTGCGCCACGACAGCGTCTTGCTCGCTCAAGCAAATTTCGGGCTCAGCCAGTAGTGTAGCAACATCCGCTTCGACACCGACGCCGTTACGCTCGCTGTACGGCCACAGCGGCGCCCTCTCTGCGCTATCCATAAGTGCAGATAATATACCATCAAATACGATGTTTCGCAAGTGTAACTACACGTCGTACGGCCAGACCAGAGTTCCTATTCTACTGCTGTGCCTGCAAGACGCGTCTGTAGGCGAAGTAGATGACAGCAACCAGGACAAATAGGATGATAATAATCATGGTTACGAAACCGCTTTGTGGGCTTTGATAATCTTGTTGACTTTGGGAGTGTTGGGAGTCATTGAAGTTTTTATTATGCATATGGTTTTTATTATTACTTACCGTGAACTGTTTTGTAAATCAAATCCACACCAGCTATGAAACAAGCTGAATTCTACTTTTTCCAGAAGGGTTTTTTGCTCGCGGCAGCGGCAAATTGTTCGAGTAGGGCTTGCTGCTCGCGGCTGAGTTTGCCAGGAGTGTCTACGTGGATAGTGACGATGTGGGCGCCGCGGGTAGTGCTGCTGCCGCGCAGGGCCGGCACGCCGTGGTTGGCCAGCCGGAAATCACTGCCGCTCTGCGTACCGGCCGGAATTTTCATACGGACCTTGCCGTCGACTGTCTCCACTTCCACCTCTGTACCAAGGGCGGCTTCTACCATGCCGATGTGTTGTTCACTTAAGATAAGGTCGCCTTCGCGGGTGAATTGTTTGTGCGGTTTGACCCGGACACTGACGTAGAGGTCGCCTTTCGGGCCGTTGGACACCGCTTCGCCGTGCTCGCGCAGACGAATGGTAGCGCCGTCATCGATACCGGCCGGAATTTTTAGCATAATGTCCTGTTCCTTTTTCTGGGTACCGCGGCCGCGGCAGAGAGTACAGGCTTTTTCCGGTACCTTGCCGGTACCCTGGCAAATCGGACACAGACTGGCCTGCTGGATATTCCCGAAGACCGTACGGGTAACGTTTATGACCTGGCCAGCGCCTTTGCATGTGTCGCACTGCTTCAGCTCATAACCCGGCTCGACCGTGCTGCCTTTGCAGTACTCGCAGGCGTCTTCCAAATTCAGGCGTAATTCCACTTCGGTACCGAAGACGGCTTGCTCGAAGGTAATATCCACCCGGGTTTCGACATCGCGGCCGCGCCTGGTGCGCGCCCGGCGCGGATCGCCGCTGCCATTGCCTCCGAAAAAACTGCTGAATATGTCACCCAGGCCCAGGTCACCGAAATCGAAGTGCATTTCCTGGCCATTGCCGTTGGTGCCGCCGAAACCGCCGAAAGGATTGCCGCCGCCATTACCGCCCACACCGGCATGGCCGAACTGGTCGTAGCGCTGCCGCTTGGACGGGTCTTTTAGCACTTCGTAGGCTTCATTGACCTCTTTGAATTTCGTCTCTTCGCCGCCGTCTTTGTCGGGATGGTACTTGATAGCCAGGCGCCGGAACGCCTTTTTTATCTCGTCGGCGGATGCGTCCTTGGAAACACCTAGTATTTCGTAATAATCTCGTTTGGTCATCATCATTCATCTTATAAAATTGGCACTCAAAACTCAAGAGTGCTAGCTTTGTAATTGCAAAATGCCCTCGGCAAAGCGGTGCTGCATGCGGGTTAATGCTGCTCCGCCTAAAACTTGAAGGTCCGGATATGGTTCACCCGCAATCATGGAGTCCAAATCAATATCCGAATCGATGAAGCTACATACCGACAACCCCTCGATCAGTTTTGTCCGCATAAAACCTTGTTGGATATCGGTGGGGTGAGGATGGTTGTTTCGACGCTGGTAGCGATGCAACGTCGCCGTACCCTTAGCTGTCCAAAACAGCCCTTCAGGCCCTTCACTCACGTCAAGATCGTGTAATGTCGCAACAATCATATGGTTCCTTGTAGTAATCTGCCCCGGCTCAAACGACATCCAGCTATACCCTACAAATATTTCGCCCTTGTCTCCTTCTTCTGCCTTATGCGCCAATTGCACGGCCTCGAATATTTTAGGGCCGCCGGCGCATGTTCGATATTTCGGTTTATTCATGTAAAAATTAATTGGAAGCTCTTTGCCTCCATTTGGCGAAACGTCGGATGCCTGCAGTAATATAGCTGACGCTACCTGCGTCAGTTCGGCAAACGGCATTTCTGCAAGCTGCTCGGCGTGCCATCTGGAGCCAGGCTGCAGCTCCATAGTTAACTCTGTGTTGGGGTTAGCTTCTACTGTCATCGTCACGCTCCTAGGTTCTAGATAGTATGTACCATCTCTCACATTACACTATATTTTTGAGACTGACACAATGCGCCCTCATTGATCCAGGGCTACGGGATGGGTTTGAAGAAATGAGTTAAGTTCTATCTCTACATACTCCAACCGCATGTCTGCGGACTCTACATTATAGCGGCCAGCGCCAAGCACGCCTGACACGAAAAGATAATTATCATGGAACGAGAAGAACGGCGGCGCCAATTGACGCTGGGATTCGTCAGGATATTGCTCGGAAAAATAAAGCCAATAATCAAAGCCGCCCCTACCCCTGGGCTTCCTTTGCAGCAGGAATCTTTTGCACATGAAGTCACTACTCCAGTCCGCGTCCGCCAGCCCGCTATCACGTACTGTGCCAGCCGCTTCAATTATCCTATTGGCGGTTGCGATGATATGGCTCCAGCTATGGGGGTCACCTTCGTAACCCACTGGCTCTGCCGAAGATCCGGATAAGGGATCCAGCTCTGACACTACTTTTCTTTCTTGTCATCGTCCACGACTTCGCCTTCAAAGGGTCCGTCTTTGCTGTCCTTGCCGCCTTTGCCACCCGTAGGGTTGTCGGATTTCTGACCATCAGCCGTGTCATCTTCGGCGGAAGTTTCTGTAGAGCCTTCAGCGGAAGCGTCCTTGGAAGCGGCTTCGTACATTTTGGCACCAATCGGCATCAGTTTGTCGTTCAGGTCTTTGGCGGCCTTTTCCAGATCTTCTTTCGACGCGTTTTCATCGCCAACTACCTTCTTGGCTGTGTCGATAGCTTCGTTTAGCGTCTTCATATCTTCGTCCGCCAGCTTGTCGCCGTTGTCTTTTTTCAGCTTCTCAGCCTGGTAGACGGCGCTGTCGAGCAAGTTGCGGGCTTCGACGGCTTCTTTTTTGGCACGGTCCTCGTCGGCATGGGCTTCGGCATCCTTGGCCATCTTTTCGACATCAGCTTTGCTGAGGTTGCCGGAGCCGGAAATGGTAATGCTCTGCTCTTTATTGGTACCTTTGTCTTTGGCAGTTACATTCAGTATGCCGTTAGCGTCGATGTTGAACGTAACTTCGATCTGCGGCACGCCGCGCGGCGCCGGCGGGATGCCGTCCAGAGTAAACCGCCCGAGCGACTTGTTGCCGTCGATCATGTCACGCTCGCCTTGGGCGACGTGGATTTCTACCTGCGGCTGGTTGTCAGCAGCCGTCGAAAAGACTTCGGATTTGCTGGTCGGAATAGTCGTATTGCGCTCGATCAGTTTCGTCATGACGCCGCCCATGGTCTCGATACCCAGGCTCAGCGGGGTAACATCCAGCAGCAGCACGTCTTTGACATCACCCTGCAACACGCCGCCCTGAATAGCAGCGCCAATGGCGACCACTTCGTCGGGGTTGACGCCTTTCATGGGGTCCTGGCCGAATATTTTCTTCACCTTTTCCTGCACGGCTGGCATACGGGTCATGCCGCCGACCAGAACGACGGCGTTGATGTCCCCCGGTTTCAGGCCGGCGTCTTTGAGAGCTTTTACGCACGGAGCGGCAGTTTTCTCGATTAACTCACCGACCAGGCTTTCCAGTTTGGCCCGGGTCAATTTGTGCTCAAAGTGCTTGGGGCCTTCGGCGTCGGCCGTCAGGAACGGCAGGTTGATGTCGATTTCCTGGGCGCTCGACAGCTCGATTTTGGCCTTCTCCGCCTCATCGCGCAACCGCTGCATGGCGGCCCTGTCGTCAGAGATGCTGATACCGCTGTCTTTTTTGAATTCGGCAACGAAGTAGTTTACCAACACGCGGTCGAAGTCTGCACCGCCGAGATGCGTATCACCATTGGTCGATTTAACTTCGAAAACGCCGTCGCCCAGCTCCAATATAGAAACATCGAACGTTCCGCCCCCCAAATCATAGACGGCAATTTTTTCATCGGCCTTGCCGTCGTTACTGCCTTTGTCCAAGCCATAGGCCAGGGCAGCGGCCGTCGGTTCGTTAATGATACGCTTAACTTCCAACCCGGCGATCTTGCCGGCGTCTTTGGTCGCCTGCCGCTGGCTGTCGTCAAAGTAGGCCGGTACGGTAATGACCGCCTCGGTCACCGGCGAACCGAGGAAGCTTTCGGCATCGGCCTTCAGCTTGCTCAGGATCATGGCGCTGATTTCCTCGGGACTGTACTCCTTGCCCCCCATCTTCACCTTCACGGAATTACCGCCGGGGCCGCTTTTGACCATTTCGTAGCCCATGAGCTTGATGTCGCGCTGGACCTCTTTATCGTTCCAGTTGCGGCCAATCAAGCGTTTTACCTCATAGATGGTGTTTTTCGGATTCGTCACTTGCTGGCGGCGGGCAACCTGGCCAACCAGCCGTTCACTATTCTTATTGACCGCCACCACCGACGGCGTCGTGCGGTTGCCCTCGGAGTTGGCGATAATCTCCGGCTTACCCGACTGCATCACCGCCATCGCCGAATTGGTCGTACCGAGGTCGATCCCGATAATTTTACCCATTTATATGTCCTCCTGTGTATTTGCTTCTGGAATATTAATTACAAATGTAGAAGTTACTATTTTGCCGTCATCAAGCCGTATAAGTAAGCATCCGGCTTGGCTGGCTAGTTTTTCACGAAGCTGCTGTCCAACATGCGTTGCACCTGCAAGATCTGCTTCAGCAGCGGCAACTGGATCCTTTAGCTCGTGTGCTGCCGGAAATACTCCCGATAGAGCTTCATTGTGCTCTGGGAAAAGCATTCCAATAACTTCAGGCATATGTAACTCCTATTCCGCTTATTCCGCTATTGCTCAGTACTGCTTTGCTTGGTGAAAATCCAGCACTGCCGTAGATTAAGTGCCAGAATAATTGTAGCATAAATAACTGGCACTCAATAGTCAAGAGTGCCAACTTATTCCGGTTGATCCTGGCTTACATTGCGGACTAATTTGCTGACTTCACGAAGAGTCAACAAATCTTCCCCCGCGTCGCTACTTTCCTGCGCCGCTCCTATAACCTGTGCTAATACACCGCTATCGCATGTTAACAGCTCGGGGCTGACGGTAATTACCTCATCAACCTCCCAGCCAGTTAATTCGCCTAGCCTTGCTACCGCTGCTTTCCTGTCATCGGGCGAAGCGTCATAGGCTTGCCGGAGCTGGACCGTACGCGGTTCGGGTTCGGGCTTCGCTACCGACCGGCTTAGTGCGGTGCCGCCGACGGCTTCCACGTATTTCATATACAAGTCCGGCATTTTCTCAGTCTCCGCGATAAGTCTCGAAAGCGAGTACCTTGTAAAAATATGGGGACAAACGACTAGTAATATACCCGGGTCGTTGGGACCCTGGCTGACAGCAACTATTTTCCCAAGCAAGGATTGCGGATTCATCGCTAGGAATTGAGGTCTTTTCTGTAGCGGTACCATCATATTATCAGCAGCATACCGGTAGAGAATCCGCATTGTTTCCACCACATTATGCGGCAATGGCAGCGCCCCGAGTGACATAATGGTGCGGTGCATTGGATGGCTGTCGTCCATCCAACCGAATCGTTTATAGAATTCATTCCTGGCGCCGTTGACCATACTCCTTTCGTTATCTATAAACGCGCTATACAGCGGCGACCTCTTCCTGCCCGAACCTATAACAATCAGCTCATTCATACCCTCAATCCATGTCTGGTCAAGGGGATGTTTGGGGTCCGGGTCATCCCGGATAATACTCAGCCAGTCGGCATCGGCCTCAAGATCTAACTGGGTTATATCAGGCTCTCCTGCCGCTTCCGCGATCGCCGGATTCTCGTGTGGTCTCATAGATAGCTTAATATTGTACAATATTTATGATCAATGTACAACTTTTTCCCGCTATTGTTACCTAGGCGGTGCTGGCGCCCGTATCGTCTACTTGGTCTTGCCAGTTGTAATTTCGCCCCCATGGCTGGAGAATACCGGCGTGGCCTTATTCTCTTTCAGTTTTTTCTCGCGCTGCTCGGCTTCATGATAGGTATTGAGAGTTTCCAAACTATTGTAATTTTTCTTTTCGCGGTCGGCAGATTGGAAATAGTAAAATATCACTGTAGCCGCCAGCCCGACTATAAGCACAATGACAAATCCAGCTATCGTTCCAGCCGAAACACTCTCCGCTAATAATATTCGCGTCAGAGTGGTGTACGCTTGCCACAGACAGCCCAGCATCACGACCAAAGCCGCTCCAGCCCGCAGGCTGTGCGGTACGGTCTTGAGGAGCATATCTATAAAAGGGATGTGTTTCACGTCATACTTACTGAGTTGCTGTTGATTTATTTTGATTTAAAGCGTCATTTAAAGCGTCGCTGTCTAATCACATTTTAACACGGACCATGGCATGACGGATGACATCTTCGCCGATGCGGTAGCCGGATTGGAGTTCTGTGGAAACAATCTCCTTGATACCATCGCCTTCGCCCTCTTGCCCTGCTTGTGTTTCTTCAACAGCTACGGCTTCATGGTAGCGGGGATCAAACGGCCGGCCGACGGTAACTATGCGCTCTACGCCGATGTCGGCCAGGGTTTTTTCGAATTGCTTGACTACACCCTGAACGCCTTTGATGTAATCATTGCCTTCCAGGTCTTTTGGCACGTGCTTGAG
Organism: Saccharimonadales bacterium (SeqCode); assembly: GCA_041742875.1. Taxonomy (GTDB): domain Bacteria; phylum Patescibacteriota; class Saccharimonadia; order Saccharimonadales; family UBA4665; genus JALQUD01. The sequence goes on from JBGTNV010000102.1 coordinate 6,959, forward strand.
GGCTCGTTCGAAGTTATCGATTACCGGCATGAGCTCGCGTACGACGTTGGCCTTGACGCGGGTTTTCAGGCCGTTTACGTCTTCTTCGTGCCGGCGGCGCTGATTGACAGCATCGGCGCGTTCGCGCTGCAGGGCTTCTGTCAGCTCGCCTATCTGCTGCTGCAATTCCTGAACTTGCCCGGCATCCGCTGCCCGCTGCTTGTCGCTTTTTTTGTCCTGACTCATGTCGCTTACCTCCTGGCTCAATGAACCCATTTCATAGATCTCATAGCTATAATGCCTCTTCCAGCTCCTCGCCGGCATGCCGCACTAACATCATCACATCGCGATAGTTCTGGCGAGTTGGGCCAAGCACGCCTATGTAGCTGCGGTCGGAGAACGGGCTGCGGAAACGGCTGACAATCAGGCTGCATCCGGCGCTGCGGCCGATAGGATTCTCACCCCCGATATAGACGCTCAACGGCTGGTTAGGGGCGGCTTCCCGCAGCCAGGGCTCGAGATTATCCAGGAGATGCGCCACCTGCTGGACCTGGCCGGCCTGTATGAATTCCGGCTGTCCGAAGAGATTACTCAAACCGCTCATATAGAGCTGCTGGCCGATAGTAGCCAGCCCGAGGTTGTGCGTCAGTTCGACGAGCGTGTCAACGGCGTTACGGATAGTGCGTTCCGGCAAACCGGCCTGCTGCACCCGGACGGTCAGGGCTTTTTCAGCCCGGCCTTCATTCAGCGCCGGCTGCTCGTCATTCAGGCTGTTGACGTAAAACCGATACCCTTTGTCGGTCGGGACACGTCCGGCGCTAGTATGCGGCTGCTTGATGTAGCCGCCGCGCTCCAATTCGGCCATCTCTGCCCGGATAGTCGCCGAACTCACCCCGAACAACTTGGCCAGCAAACTGCTGCCGACCGGACTGGCGACTTCGGCGTATTGCTCTACAACTGCGTACAATAGCTGCTTTTGTCGGTTCGTCATAGCTGTTCATATTCACTCATCTAAATACTCTAACTATAATAACTTCCTAGCACTCACCCGTCAAGAGTGCCAGACCCGACCCGCACTCACTTTCTCCTTCCCGGGGCACGCTCCGCGCGGCGTGGCCTGCGGCCACTCCGGCTGCACTCGGCAGTCCAGTCCCCGGGAAGGAGAAAGTGAGTGCGGGTCGGGTGCCAGACTATTGTGTGCAGGCTACGTTCGATAGCCCTTTGGCGCCAGAATCCACCGTATTATCACAGCGTACGGCCGTACCGGTAGAATTGCTCTGGATGTTGAAGCCGTAGCCAGCGACATTGGTAATGGTGTTGGCACGAAACGTGTTGTTCAGGCCGGATTGTTCGGCAGAGGCTTGGGATATCCGATGGTTCTGCATAGCATCGTTCTCGGCTGTGCCGCTATTCCAGGTAACCCGCATATTGCTGCCGGTATTGCCCTCGACCAGCCACCGGCTGCCTTTGACATCGACTAACGAGTCAGCGAAGTTGCAGCTTTTTGACGTGTCGGCGCACATGCCGGTACCGTCCAGTTTATTCCCGCTCAGTATACCGTCAAATGTCCCCTCTTTGATATCAACGTTCTCGGCGGCGGTCTGGCTAATGCTATTATTAATGATCCGGTTGCGGTCGGAACGGTCCGGCTTGCCCTGGCTGTTCGCACCCCAATTGCTGTGCGCCGAACCGATGTAAATACCTTCGCCATATGCCTGAGTCGAACGGCCGGTTTTGGTAACGGTAGAATTACTGACGGCATTATCACTAGAATGGTTGCGCAAATGGATACCCTCATGGCCGATGTCATGAACGCCGACATTGTCGATGACACTATGCTGTACGTTGTCTAACATAATGCCCTTTTGACCGCCGGTCAACGAAAAGCCTTCCAGACGCCAATAACTAACTTTGCTGGTTGAATTTCTGGTTCCGAGATGCAAGGTATAGCCGCTCGACAATGAGCCGCCATCTATTATGGCCGATCTTGTGCCTTTGAGTGTTATGGGTGCAGTGACCGTTCCGGATGCCGTAGCAACGAACTGGCCGCTGTATGTGCCGTCAGCCATAGTAATAATGTCGCCCGGCTTGGCTACCGACAAAGCGCTTTTTAGCTGGGCAGCCGTCGATACGGCTACAGTACGGCCGCCCGGAGGTGCGGATACGCCAAACCTGACGGCTTTACCCTGGCTGGCGTTCGGATCTTCAACCATAACGGCCGGCGCCTTTACCGCCCCGGCTTCAGCTTCGCTACTCGCTACATACGTAGCTGCCTGACTTCGCACGGCCAACAAGACCCCCAGCAGCACAAATGCCACTACAAAACATACCACAATGCCCTGTCTCCGGGAAAAAGTGCGGATGAAGTGCCGGAAGCCTTGAAACCTGACCATCCAGGGTCTTGCTAGAACTTGCCGAATTGGTCGGGCGGATTCTGCTGGTTCGGATCAGGAGACGGGAACTGCTGGTTAGGTAACGTAGGGAACTGTTCGTTGCCGAATTCAGGGTTGTTTGGCGGGAATTGCTGACCTCCAACGGGCGGGCCTTGCGGAGTGAACTCCGATGAAGGGGGCGGTGGTCCATACGGCCCAGGGTACCCGCCGCCAACAGAGTAACCGCCGTCGCCGTCACTTGGACCGAATTCATCGTCGCCTCCGCGACCCCGGAAGAACTTGAACCAGATGAGACCGCCGATGATAAATGCCATCAGTATTATGAGCCAGGCATAAGCGCGGAGCTGCAACATGAGCTGCGCCGGCCCTAAGGGGTTTTTCACAATCAACGCCGCATCTGAGCTGTCAACCGTACCGTCGTCGTAGTGCGTCTTGGTAGTCAAGGTATACTTGCCATTGCGCATTTGCGATGTGTCGACCGAATATCTATAGGGAGGGTCGTTGACCGTGGTAACGAGCTTATTATTGATGAGGTATTCGACTTTTTTGACGTTTTTCTCCGTACTGGGAGTTGTTTCGAGCGTAGACGGTTCTGTGACTTCAATTTCGGACTCGTCCGGCAGGATTATCGGCTGCGGAGCTGGCGTTTCAGTAGTGGGCTCCGGCGTTATGGTAACGTTCGGATTGGAACCGGGATCAGGTATGGGGATCGGATAGGTCGTAGGAATCGGTGCCGGGCGTCCTGACGGGCCCGGTTGACCTGGTCCTCCAGGCTGGCCTGGAGGACCAGATGGACCCGGAGGACCGGATGGACCCGGAGGTCCAGGAGTAGGACTAGGGGCTGGCGCGGGAGCTGCCGCTGCCCTCAGGTCGTAAGAGCCGCCGCTTCGAGTATCGACAATATTCTGGTTAGTAGCGTGACTTATAACCGCCGAACTGCCTTTCATCGGTATGGTGTCTTCGCCGGCACCTACAACCTTAAAGGTTACTTTTCCTATCAGTTGGTCGCCTGTCAAGGGAGTCGTACTGCCGCGGGCTATGGTGACCGATCCGTTGCCGCCGGTCTTTTGGGCATCAACGTCAAAGGCGCTCGCCGATACATCGATCGATTCGAATTGGAATTTTGCGGTAGGATAGCTTAGATCAGCCTGGACGGCATTGATCTGCTCGGCGTTGCTGTCTTCACGGATTTGGACCGTGAAACTCTGCCCTACCACTAAGACACCGGTAGCAGGCGTAATGTATATCCTATCGTTACCGGCAGCACCTACCAGCCCCATGCCGTACACCATCTGGCTAGCCAGAGCAAAGCCGGCTAGCAGGGCACCGGCAATGTACGGCAGGCGGCCAGCTTTTAGGGTCGGTTTTTGCAATTTCACATCTATCCCCAATTCGACAGTAGAATTGATAGGTCGCTAATATTTATTTTGCCATCACCGTTCAGGTCGCCTTGCGCCGGAGTAGGGTTAGGCTTGCCCCAGTTTGTGAGCAAAATCGACAAGTCGGTGATATTTACTTTACCGTCGCCGTTCAAATCACCTTTCTTGGTGTTTGACCCTCCCGTCACCGTCACCACGACCGGAGAACTGGTTGCAGTATTATTGGCATTGTCGGTCGCCTGGGCAGTAAGCGTATGGTTGCCGTTAGTCGCCGACGATGAGTTCCAGGCGTAGTTGTACGGGCTGGCCGTAACAGTGCTGACGACTTGGCCGTCTATCAGGAATTTGACATCTTTGATGCCTGAACTATCGTTGGCGCTGGCGCTAATAGTTACCGGCCCTGATACTGTTTGATTATTAGACGGCGACACGATACTGACCGTCGGCGGTGTCGAATCGCCAGTCTGACAGTTGTCGCCCACACCCGTAGGAGTACAGGACGCGTCCGAAGTTATGATAATCCGGTCCAAACTGACACCGGCCTTGGTACCGATGTATTTCAGGGTATGGCTGCCAGCGGATAGCGACTGGCGCACGAGTGTAGAAGTCGATCCGGAAGCGTAGTTTACCCAAGTCCAGCTATTGGCCGCAATCGAACCGCCGCCGACGCTGTAACAATCGGTCGTATCAACCTGAAGGTTGACCGAGTTGTTGGCGCTGTCCGGTATCATCATACGGCTCCAAATAGTGTAGGTGGTCGTGGCCGGAATATTGACGGTTAGCGTAAGCGTGCCAAGGTCGCTGGCCGGTGTAGGGCAGGCCGCCGCCTGAACCGGCGCCTGAGCTCCGGCAGAAATTGCCATCGCCATACCGGCCACCAATACAAAAGCTACCGACGCATTCCACGACCGTTTTAGATTTTCTCTTATTCTACCGGCTGCGGCTGTGAGTCCACGGGCTGGCGCGGAAAATGTACGTTTATTATTTGTTCTCAGTCGGCTGTACACCGAATTATACGATACTACTTTTAAAGCTTTACTCTGTTTTTTCTTCATGGCTTCTTTGGTTATAACGCTTCTATTACTGCTACTATATCACGCCACATCATGAATGCTAATGTTTTTTTGGGTTTTCCGGACGCTAGAACCTTATCCACAAGCGCGGTAGCTTCCGGAGTCAATCTGACTGAGACAGGTAATCACGCGTTTGCTGGTACAGTTGCTTGACTAACTGCCGCGCTTCGGCCTGTTTGGCCGGGTCATGGTGGTCGAGACGGGCAATGCTGTCAACTTCGGCGACCGTTTCATCGATGTCGTCATTGATAATAAAGCGGTAATAATTATGCACCAGGGCAGCGTCGAACTCCAGGCAGGCAGTTTGCAGCCGTCGACGGATCTCATCTTCCGGCATGACGCCGCGATGGCGCAAACGCTGCATCCACTTATCGAAGCCGGGCGGCACACTGAAAATAAAGATAGTATCCGGCTTGGCGTTATGGGTGTGGTCGGCACCGACAATCTCCAACTCGCCGATAGCGATTTTGTTGCTCTGACGAGCCTTCTCCAGCTCGTGGATACTCGTGCCCGAAACTTGCTGGTTGTGGATAATCGCCGCCTCCAGGAAATCACCGTTCTGAATCTCGACGAGCATTTCATCCTCTGTCCGGAACCAGTACTCGACACCGTCCTGCTCCATAACACCATCATTGCTGCGCGGTTCGCGCGTCGTATCGGATACGATGAAATGGTAGGCGCCGGTTTTGACCAACTCGCGGATAATAGAGTTGCGGCCGCTTGATGTCGGACCGACCATCAGTACCAAGCGCAAACCGTCCAGCGTTTTCTTGGCGGCATCAGATAACTGGTAGCTTGTTAGAGCCTGTCTGAATTCGTCGATTTGCAGTAGCTGGTTCATGCATTCCATTTAATCAGAAAGAAACGTTTTCATGAAAAATACAACGGCCTTGCACCATATTTGCTGTCCAGTGACGCGCAGTTCCGCATTAGCCAGTGCGCAAACACTGGGAAGCGCTTCTATGTTACTGGAAGCACTGCCTAGTCATTTAATTATACGCAACTGACCGAAAATCATACACCCAACACTGACCCGTGAACATTTTTTACACTGGTAACCCGTTAGAAACAATATTACGATTAAGTGTTGTGCGTTTGCCTAGTTGATGATACTATTTTCTTGCACAGACCATGCGTCACCTCTGCATTACGAAAGGTAAGTCATGAGGAAAATGACCCGCAAGCTGATTGCGCTGATGGTCAGTGCAGTCGCTGTTGTCGCGATTTTACTCGCGACTGCGTCAGGAGCAAGCGCAGCAGCCTTCGCGTATGACGCGTACGCGCCCGTGAGGGCAGGCGATAACATCACTGCCTGGGCTAACTTCAGTAGGGACTGCGCCGATACGTACGGCTGCTGGAACTACATGAAGCTTGAGCGTACTCGGGCGTGGGGGACGGAGTACATCACCGGGAAGTGGGCCAG
>JBGTNV010000103.1:0-8373 GCA_041742875.1 Saccharimonadales bacterium (SeqCode)
AATTACCGGGATTTACCGATATGGCCAAAGTGACTAGGAACGGCGAGGTCGATGTTCGGCTTTAACAGTACGGCGTTTGGCTTTGACGGCACGGCGCAAATGGCGGCTGTAGCGTTCAGCAAACGGAATCAGCCCCTTGAAAGCAACCGCTATCCAGATCACATTGATGACGATGCTGATGTAAGCCTGGAAATGCATTGAGTAGATGATCAGCAGCAGCGGACCAATGACGTTGTCCAGCTCATACCAGAGCGTCTTGTTGGTCCAACGGCCGATGCTGGTGCGGTAGAAACCAAACAATATCAGGCTGGCCCCGACAGCGCCGACAACAGTATACACATAGTCGGTGGCAGTAAACTCTGTAAACATTACGTCCGCGGCAAATGGTTGTACAAGTGTGCCAGGCTATACTCCTGACGCAGCATGCCTTTTAGCTCGTCTTGCGTGGTTCCAAATTTGACACCGGGATTCAGAATATTGTGCGGATCGAAGGCCGTTTTTACTTTTGTAAGGACAGCGTACATGTCAGCGCCATACACGTATGGCAAGTACGGCGCCCGCATACGGCCGTCGCCGTGTTCGCCGGCAGAACTGCCGCCCAGTCTGATGACGAGCGAGTAATACTCTTCGGCTAGTTTGAACAGCTTTTGGCGGTCGCCGATTTGGTCCAGGCTCAGGAACGGCTGGATATGCAGATTGCCGTCGCCGGCATGCCCCCAGATGGCGGCATTGAGCTGGTATTTCTTAAACAGCGTATAGATACCGGTGACATAGGCTTCCAGCTGCTCCACCGGCACTACACCGTCTTCTATGAATGGCAAAGCTCGCAAGTTGCCTTCGGCATGAGTGACAACCATAGCTGAGGCATGCCGGATACGCCAGAGTTTTTCCTGCTCGACCGGGTCGTTTTCCTGTCGAAAGCTGGCAGCGTACTGTTGCAGAATTTTGTTGATTTTCTTGTTGGCGCGTTTCTGGTGACGCGCATTGGCGCCGTCGTACTCTATTAGCAGCACGACTTTTGGCAGCGGCTTGTCGACGACATCCTTGAGCTGCGCCGGGCTCAATTGTTCCACCAAACGCAGCAACTGCTCGTCAACCATTTCCAATGCACTTGGCTTCTCGGATAGTGACTTCAGTTCCATAATTGCGGCCGCGGCATGCTGCAAATTGTCGAAGTAACCGACGAATAGTGTCGTAACCAGGCTGTCGGGCTCCGTGGCCAGCACGGCTTCAGTAATAATACCGAGCGTACCCTGGCTGCCGACAAACAACGGCGTCAAATCAAATGAACCGTCTTTGCGTTTGATGCCGGAGAGCTGGTAGCCGGCAGTGTTTTTGGTGATATCCCGCTCGGCATCGGCTATTGTATCGGCAAACTCTTCCAGTACACCGTCTACCACCCTGTAAATTTCACCTTCAAAGGTAGCGAGCCCCAGCTTTTTGCTGAGCTCGCGCTTACTGATCCGGCCGGTTTCTATTACTTCACCATTGGCCAGTACCACCCGCAAGGATCGGACATACTGCCTCGTACTGCCGTATTTGACAGATTTCTCACCGCTGGCATTATTAGCGATAGCACCACCGATAGTGGAGTACTCCACGCTGGCCGGAAATGGCGGCAGAAACCGGTGATAGGTCTGGAGCGTCTGTTGTAGTTTGCCATAGTTGATGCCCGGTTCCACCGCTACCGAACCGGACTTATTATCCAACACCAGAATGCGGTTCATGTGCGCCGGAAATACCAACACCAAGCCGGAGCCGATTGCCGCCCCGCCCAGATCGGTACCGGCGCCGCGCGCCGTGATAGGCAGCACACGGCCCCGCTCGGCCAACTGCCAGGCAAACCGGCAGGTTTTGCGCACATCGCTTTCTCCCCTCGGGTATACCACCAACGAAGGTGTCACCTGTAATATGCTTCCGTCATGCGAAAAATATTTGCGCACCACGGCCGAGCTGGTAACCTCCCCCAGCAAATGTTCCTGTAAATACTGCGCGACTTTACTCATTGTCGTATTGCCCTTTGTTGGAGTTATTCTTGGCTCCATCATAGCATAACCGGCGTGTTTGCGCATTTTTGCCAAACTTGACTGTATCAGTCAACCATACATGATGGGCAAAGTAAAATAGCCGAGCATTATATCTCGGCTATTTTACTTGGCGCACCTTCTGCACACCTACTCGAACACCCCAGAGCTGCTCACGGACCTAGAAGCCGTCACCCGGACGGCCGGGACCATCACCATCCGCGTACCGCTCCCCGCTGTCCGGCGGTGTGTGGTGAGTACTCCGGATGTAACGTTCCGGGCAGTGCTGCCGACATCCACTCCTGACAGGGAGCGGGCCACGGTGATCGTCACCTGTCAGGGTCAGGACGCCGACGGACGGGTGTGGGTCACCTTCGCCGGAGCATGGGTGACCACGGCTGTGACGACTGATGCAGATGCCGAGCAGCTTGAACGACTCGTCAGTGATGCGAGGCGGGCGCGGCGTTGAGGGCGCACGGTGGGTGTTATCCCGGCGTGACGGTTACTGTCACCTCTGGACGATGACGCAAGTCATGCACTCAAGTTAGTTGCCCCGCTGCGGGCGTGAGATCTATGTCGATATTGAACGCTGCTGAGCTGCCGTAGTGTCAATCATGGGCAAGAGCCATTTTTAGCGCGGATGCGGACTGATGGGCGGGCAGAGGGGATTCTAGCTCGGTTGTATAAGAAAACGTCGTAGTGCGTTGCATAACACGTTAAGTACGAGTCAGCCTTTCGGTCGTTTATCTTCCTACGGCCTTGGCTATCTGCCAGCGGGGCGATTGACAAGAATAACACTGCTTGCCATAATGGCGCTTAATGGGGTACTAGTCAAGCAATGCGCTGGGCAGCCCCTCCCTTTACGCTTTTCTTAGGCGAATCCGGCTAAAGCATAACCGTCTGCCAAAGTGAATGACTAAATCTAAACAACCGCATACTAGTCAAACAAGCCGCGATAGCTTGCAGGCATTACGCGCAGTTATGTCCTATGATCGTACTCGGCCGCACAGTCGTTGGGTCGCATTGGTGCTCGCTGCCCTTGTCACACTCGGCACAGCCGTACCCCTCGTCGGCATTGCGCTGCTAATCGATCTTGTACTCTTCTTTGAACAGGGTGGTAGCTTCGGGGGCTTCGGCGCTTCCGCGACCGCAAACTATGTGCCGCAGATGGGACTAACAATCATTGCATATGCAGTCCTACTGCTTGCCATCTTACTTCCCATCGTCTTTGGCGTAGGCGTTTACCGCCAGGTGCGCAACGGCACTAGAAGGAACCGCTCAGCGCGGCGTTGATTGCGGCGGCATAGCCGCGTCGCTGACCGTCGGCGTTGGAGTGGAACGACTTGTCATTCGTGGTGACGGGCCGTCCCCTTGCCAGCTGCGGTACCTACAACTGCCACCCAAAAGCTACGCCTCTCGTACAGCCAGCGGTGGTCTGCGTTGTTGCCGTTGTTGTCAATCGCCGGCTTAACGCCGAAGGTGTCCGAGGGTAACTCGGAAGCAGGCTCAGACTGCGGTGGGGCCAACCCACTGAGAAGGCGGTGCCGTATCATCTGCCGACGAATCCGCCGCTTGGTCAGTAGTTGATTGTTCGAGTCGCTGCTTTAGTTGATCGAGTTCACGCCGAGCTTGCGGGTCCAGTGCGTCACAGCCTTCGGTACTAATGACTGACTCATCATCGTGGCGGGGCGGCTGGCATTCCATTACTCATGATTATCTCACAATGCTCGATGCCAAGCTATTGGGCTAGTGAACCGTAGCTCCAACCAATTCCGTAGTAGTGATTCTGGACAGGCTGTTTGTACTCGATGAAATAACAAGGGCGGTGTGTACCTGGCTGGTTACTCTTTTGGTGCCTGTCCAGGCAAAGCCAGAGTCACCAAGACAACGCCCGACGGACTTGTTTGGGTATGGACGGACGACTCAGATTCTGTCTGTAGCGGCATGAGCCTTGCGGCGACACCTGACGGTGGAGCAATTTTGACCCGTTCGGGTTTCGGCGGTAACGACCAGGTTGGTCTTTCTCATGCAGCATCGGTTGGTCCGGCTGGTGAGCTGCGATGGAGGCAGCCGTTGCCCGTAAACGAGGCTTACTTCGGACCGGTCGTCGACACGAACGGCGTTGTGGTCTTGCCCAGGTCATACAGATACGAGTGCGGCTCTCGTCAGTGCGTTGGCATTGACAAAGGACGTGTCTACGTCACTGGAAACTACTCAGGTCCACCGCCTCTCCCAGTTGCCGCATTCGATGTATCAGGGCTTGGCGATGATTATAGTGCTAGCGCCGATTGGCAGCAGCGCACCACCCTTGCAGGCTTCAGCCAAGGCGCGCACATAATTCAGTCCGTATTGGAGCGGCTTGACGCCAGCGCAGTCGCTAACGGTGTCAGGATGCGGGAGTCAATTGCAGGCGTAGCGCTTCTTGCTTCCACTCGGTTCGATTCGGACGATGCAGCTAATCGGGGACATTATGTTGCAGACTATCCAAATGACGGCATAGCTCGTGGCTCGAAGATCCGTGAGCGCTTTCAGCGGGTTACAAGCACGTATTGCCAAGCACATGACCAATATGCGTCTTCTCGAGAGAGAACCTCAGAAAGTCCCTATCCGTGCATTCGACGGCGTACAATCCGAATACTCCTCTGGGAGAGCCGCTTCTTACAGATGCAGCGGCTCTGCTCGCCTGGGGTGCCAAGTCCCGCTCGGGTGGGGACCTTGCGCCTAATCCAAGCGGCGACATCGAGGCGTTCCGGATTAATGCGCTGAATTTGGTGCGCGTGTCAGCAGCAGCGGTCTACGCAAATGGAGCCCCAGCGAGCACATTCGGGTGGGACTTCACTAGTGACGGAACTATCGACAGAACGACAGTTGTTCCATGGACTGTTTATCTGTACGGCCTTGCGATACCTCGGCGTCCAGGGCCGAACCAAATCACAACCACCGTCGAGATAACACATCTTGGCGGAGCAACAACAAAGAAAGAGATCTGTATACGACGCAGTCCTCGCGGCGAAGCAATATGCTAGATTTGGGTTAATTGCAGGGCAAACGCCAGCACTGTCAGCGACAGTGCCACGACCGATACTATCAGTCTAAACATGCGTACCTGCCTCGGTACCGGTTTTGGCCGCAAAGCCGTTGACAGCAGGCTGGCTAGCAGGCCGAGCACGCTCAGCCCCGCAGTAAGTTGGATGTATGTTGGATGAAATATAATTAGATCGAGGATAGGAAAGTTGGAAATAATTGGGATATAGACCTGCGTATAGTACTCAACGGTAACGATGTCTGCGAGCATAAGGACAGTGGATGCTGCAACGACGAGGGAGGTGCCGAGGAAGTAGCGTCTGTCGCTTCCAGATGGATTTGAAAGATATTCAACCCTTCGGGTGTGCTCCAATCGGCTAAACTCATCTTTGATATGTTTGTCCCGCCCAACACGTTTCATTATTGTCGTCAGTAAGACTTATTGCCTGCACGATGTAAAGGTCGGCCGACGATCAGGTCATGCCCGCGTTTGCCCCGAAGCTTTAGGTTCAGATGAAGGACAAAAGTTAGTCATGGAGGTCCAAGATAAGCATTTCCCGGAGAGGGCGCGCCAGTCGAGGGTTGAACCTGAACTCGGCCACTCGATCAGAGTCGGAAGCTTCAGCATCTGAGCCAACCGATTACGACAAACCTTCCGTATCAGACACAGGAAGCACATAGCTCCCACCCGATAGCAGACCTACAAGCCACTGCACTCCAACTCCGAGGGTCGAGCTGGCTGGAGGCAGAGCTGGCAAACGTATGGATGCGGAGCAAGGGCGGTAACCCAGCTGGGCTGGCTGAGGATCTGAAACGACACAGGGGCAACCTCCTGGAGGAGATCACCCCTGATCTAACTGGCGCTGTGCTACTGAGCCGCTCCTTGGTTGGTGCGTGTTCGAGTAGGACAGCGATGGTGCCGCGGAGAGGACTTGAACCTCCACGAGCTCGCGCTCACTAGTACCTGAAACTAGCGTGTATACCAATTTCACCACCGCGGCATGCATGTAGGTAACAGCGGTCATTGTAGCTCACTCTGGTTGAAATTCCAAGTTTCGAATCAACTGTTTCCAATCAATTGATCGGCTGCGGAATGCGGCGGATCATCCACTTCTCGACCGTATTGAAGCGGTCGGTCGCCTGTGTCAATGTCCGCTCATTAAAGCCATGCACCTGCCCGCGTGTTACGTAGGAGAAATGCGGCTGGTACAGCCCTAAGGCCGGAGCATCCTGTTGCCAAGCCTGTAAAAACGGTTGATATTTGACAATCCGTAAATTGGTATCAGTACGCGTCCGCCCGGCTTCGAGGGCGGCATCGGCGATATCTGATTTATATTCGGAAAAGTTCAACCGCGACGGCGAACGGACGTCTGCCTGTTTGCTGTGCCAATAAACGTACTCATCCGGGTCCACACCCAAACTGATGCCGTAAAGCAGCGCATCGTAGCTATGATTGGCGGCAGTGGACGGCAGATCGGTGCCCGATTGCATATAGACCTGTACATCGACACCGATAGCCCGCCATTGCTGCCGTAAGGACTTCACTACCGATTCATACTCCGGCGAATTTTGCGCGTAGAGCCTGAACATCAGCGGCTTGCCGTTTTTGGCGCGGATACCCGGTACACTCGGGCTTGAAAGATTGCTTGCAGGCACCGACCAACCAGCAGCCTGGAGGATAGCCGCAGCTTTTTCCGGACCCTGATAAGACTGCTGGAACTTCGGATTATAGCCTGGCGAGCCCTGGAGCAGCGGCGAACGCACCGGCAATACCGGCTTGGGCGTATCGGCCGTCAGCTTTGAAATATCCGTCGCCGCTACCAACGCCTGACGCACCGGCGCTTCCCGCAGCACACCGTCCGTTGTTTTGAAGAATACCATATTGGCAGCCGTCAACGGCATACTCATCGTCTGCACATCTATATCGCGTTGCGTCTCCTCGGGCAGTTTCGACGGGCTAACCATGGCGGTAACTGTTTGGTTGCGAAAACTCTCTATCAAACCGGCTTCATCAGGAAACGTCCGGATAATAAAGCTGGAAATATTAGGCGGGCCGGCATGATACCCCTCAAACGGCACCATAGCGATTTCTTCTTGCCGGGTACTGGGTGAATTGCCGCGCACTTCGATAGTTGCCAGCTTAAACGGTCCTGACCCAACCGGCTTGACCGTATTAAACTGAGCGGAACGAAGGTTAGCAGGACTGATATTTTTTAGCTGATGCTGCGGAATGATACCGGTCGTCAGTGAATGGGGAAATGAACTAAGCGGATTCGGCAGCACAAACAATGCCGTCCGGGCGCCAGCGGCAGAAATTGTTACGTCCTGCCAGCTGACATTGAGCGGTGACTGAACATCCTGGTTCTGGATAGTACGGTATGTAAAGACCACGTCGGCCGCAGTCAGCGGCTTACCGTCGTGCCAAGTCAGGTTCGGTTTGAGCCGCACCGTGTAGCGCGTACCGGTCGGATCAGCTTGGTAGCTCTCGGCCAGGTCACCTATCAGGTTATTTTTCTCATCGTATTTGAACAGGCTGGCAAAGAGCAGTTTCGATACCGTGCCATTGGCCTGCCCGGTCGCATACAGCGGATTAGCATTGGTGTAGCTATCGACTATACCTTCACTGTAGATACCGCCAGCCGCCGGTTGCAAACTCTGATGATAGCCGCCCAACGCCCGGGTCTGGACCACCACGCAGCCGATCAGGAGCAATGCCAGCACCAACCAAACGGATACAAATCGCCAAACCGGCCGCAACCGGTCGAATTTCCGCAAAAAATTCCGCTCCAATTGCGATTCTGCCAGCGAGCCGAAGGCCGCGACTTGTTTTTTGCGAAGCCGGAAGAGCCGGCGAAATCGGGATTTGAGTGTACGCGGCTGCATACTATACCGCCTGTCCCCTTCTGATTACTCTGATTACACGATAACTACAGCATCTATTCGATTACGCTCAGCAACAGGGAGACAGCAAACACTAGCGCAGTAATAATGGTGATCTGGAAAATAGTCTTGTCGGTACCGCGCCGCACAATGTTAATTTCGCCTGAGCTGCCAAGCCCCGCGCCCAACGACGCACCCCTGGTCTGCACCAAGATAAGAAATGTCATCAACAGCATAGAACCGATCGTAATGTAATTGTAAATTGTCATATAGCTTCCTTATTTTCACTCTCAATCATAGTTGCTTAGATACAGGCGCATCAACGTTAACGCAGTTTGGCCGAAAACCGAGCACTGGAGCGGAGGCGTGCCGGAAAGGTACGGTGAGCGCCGGAGCGCAGGGTTTCGGGCAAAATGTGTTGGCGTTCATGCGTCTCGCCGGTGAT
>JBGTNV010000104.1:0-2934 GCA_041742875.1 Saccharimonadales bacterium (SeqCode)
CGGGTTAATCATATCGGCGCCCCAGCCGCCTAGGCCGTACGATCAAACTTGAATCGTACAACTGAATCATTAAACATTCGAAGAATACGATAAATAAAGGAGTCCAGGCTACTGCTTGGGCTTTTAGTGCTTTTAATTTTACCTGGACGGACAGAAGATAAGGCTATTGAACGAGAGCCAGCGGAGTTACCGCAGAGAATTAAACTTTGAGTTTTTTGGCTAGTCTATCAAGCAGAACTTTATGAAATTCTGTCATAAAGGGGTTCCACAGCATGTACGGACGCTTGTGTTTAACGATAAGGTCAATAATCTCGTTTGCTTCAATGCCTACGAAGTGCTTGAAGCGCCAAGCGGTTATGTCGGCAGGCGTCAGGTAATCAAAGATATCGGGAGTTATTTTATCTATTGCCTTGGCAAACTTTGCTGTCTTGGATGTCTGTGACTCTACATCCTCGTAGATCGCATGATAAACAGGGTGTAGTAAATGCAGTGCAGCCTCATGTTCGGGGTCTTTGCTGCTCGCTTTCTTGGTGAATGTCATCTCGTCACCCGTCATTAGCTCTCCAATGTCATGTATGGCAAGCATTGTGAGTGCTCCTCCCAAATCGACACCCTCATCGTTAATGTACGGATAAAAAGTAGTCGCTACCACTGGCAAAGAGCCAACATGTTCCATCAGATTCTCTCTCACAATAGTGTCGTCGGGATGATATTTGTAGCCTTTTACATGCTCACGTACCTTTGCCAGATGATACGGCTGGGTTGTAGCCCGCATTTCCTGGGAGTATTTTTCAAATAGAAACTCTAATTCGTCCAGTAGCTCTGCGTAATCTTTGGATGCTTTCATGAGTACAATAGTATCAGAGTAGCAGATGAATTGCATACGTCAGACCGAGTCTGATATGAGGCGAAGCCATGAAAAACAAACGAAAGTCACTGAACTATCATCTGGTCGGGGTGACAGGACTTGAACCTGCGACCTCACGGCCCCCAGCCGTACGCGCTACCAACTGCGCTACACCCCGAAAATTAGAGGATTAACAGAGATAGTATAGCACGCTATAAGTGCAAACGTGTGATGTCTGACACTGACAGCTGGTACAATGCCTATATGTGGCAAGAAACAAAAAGCGGGTTGCGTAGGGAATTCCAGTTTGCGGACTTCAAAGAAGCGTTCGAATTTATGACGCGGGTAGCGGCGATTGCCGAGGGAATACAGCATCATCCGCGGTGGGTAAATGAGTACGACAAAGTAGAAATCTGGCTCAGCACGCATAGTGCCGGCGGTAAGATAACCGGCAAGGATCGGAAGCTGGCGGCGGCCATCGATGATATTGCGGCAGAGTACGAAGTATGAAAAAGCTGAAGCTGGACCACGAATTGGCGGAGATGGTGCTGCGTGGTGAGAAAACTACCACTTGGCGGCTCTTTGATGATAAAGACCTGACGGTGAATGACGAGGTTGTGTTGGTTGATAAGGTTGACCCGGAGCGGCCGCAAACCTGGAAGGTAATCGGTACGGGCAGGATAAACAAGATAGTCGAAAAGCGCATCGGCGATATTGACGACGCCGACTACGAGGGCCATGAGCCGCATGAATTGCCGGAAGCCCGGCTAGCGGCCTATAGGCGGTATTATGGAGAAAATGTTACCTGGGATACGCCTGTCAAAATAATCCGCTTCGATTTCACGCCCGGTGCACCGGACAACGCTATTCCGGACGAACCCATAGTACGTAAGCTTATCGGTGAAAAAGTTGTAGTTTATGCTGATGGCGGCTCACGCGGCAATCCCGGTCCCTCGGCTTGCGGGTATGTACTGCTGGACGAACAGGGTGAGATACTGGTCGACAAAGGTGTGTACCTGGGCATTACTACTAATAACCAGGCTGAGTATCAGGGTTTGAAGTTTGCCCTCGAAGAGGCCCGCGCCATGGGCGCCCGCGAAGTAGCTGTACGGCTGGACTCCCTGTTGGTGATAAACCAGATGAAGGGCACATTCAGGGTGAAAAATCGCGACCTCTGGCCGGTCCATGACTCTATCAAAAAAATAGCCGCCAGTTTCCGCAAAGTTAGCTACACCCACGTTCCGCGTGAACTGAATAAGTTAGCCGATGCCGCCGTCAACCGTGTCCTAGACGAACAGGTGAAAGGGTAGGGTCGTTCAAGCGGTAGCAGTGACAGCACGGCTTTTATGATGATAAGTTGCCGGTAACGTTGTGTTATCGTGGTATACTTGGCAGTGTCCAGATTATTGGCTGACCGGTCGCCACGGCGACAGGAAAGTCCGGGCAGCGCAGGGAAGGACAGTTGCTAACGGCAACCGGGGGCGACCCTAGGGAAAGTGCCACAGAAACGATACCGCCCCGATTTGCTTAGGCGAAGAAAGGGTAAGGGTGAAACGAGCGGGGTAAGAGCCCACAGTCGCCCATGGTGACATGGGCGAGGGGTAAACCCTGTCTGCTGCAAGGAGATGGATGGTCTGGAGCTTCGAGCTCGCAAGTGTCCCGCTGACCATCCATCGTAAAATCCGCTTGAGCCTGCGGGCAACCGCAGGCCTAGATAGATGGTTAGCGAAGGGTACCGCGTAAGCGGCCTGGAACAGAACCCGGCTTACAGATAATCTGGCTACTAAAAATCTCCTAACCAACCGTTAGGAGATTTTTAGTAGCGCGCGTAGGTTTACATCCCAAAATGTGCCATGTGTGTGCGGCTTACTTTATAGCAGCAGCGACGACGGCTTTGAAGGCTGCCGGTTCGTTGACGGCCAGTTCTGCCAGGACTTTGCGGTCCAGTGTAACTCCGGCGGCTTTGCACCCGGCAATCAGTTGGCTGTAGGTAGTGCCGTTTAAGCGGGCGGCGGCGTTGATGCGGGCATTCCATAGGGCACGGAAGGTGCGTTTTTTATTGCGGCGGTCGCGATAGGCGAATTGCA
>JBGTNV010000105.1:0-4448 GCA_041742875.1 Saccharimonadales bacterium (SeqCode)
ATAGCAATAACCACAATTGTCACGATCAATGTAGTTATTGCCAAAATACTTTGAAGAACAGGCGCGATGTTCACTAAGCAAATAATACCATCAATACGGTAATGCTTGAATACTACTCGAAAACGACCGGCCGGCCAAACGCCTGCGGTTCAGACGCGATAATACCGAATTTCTTAAACAACGCGCTAATAATCCGAACCTTACTGGCGTCTACTGCGCTGCGAATGGCTACTTTTTCGGCTATACGATGTACCAGCTTCTCATCCATTCCGCGTCCCCTCAGATCGTTCATGTAGGCGGCAATTGAAGCAGCTTCAGCCTCACAGCCGAATACATCGGTATGCGGGTCAAGCATGGTTGCATAGTCATAGCCGGTTCTCGTGGCAATGCCTTGGGCGTCCCTACCAATTACCCACTGTACAGTACCGCCCAGTGCCTCGACAGCCTGCGGGTCAAAGCTGGCAGGTTGCGCGTCGTCTATTACGATCGTACCATTCAATTCTGCGATTCCAGCAGTGTCAAACCTACTTGTAATGGCAGAAATGACAACCTGGTTTTCTGCCACAAGTTTTGAATCGCTCTCTGCAACGCTAAATCGGCCTGGATTTCTTTCAGCTACCTTTGCCGCCTTACTAGCGGACGTATCGTAAATACTTACAGGGATCTCAGAATAACGGTCTGCGATAACTTCGGCAACCGACGCACCAATCGCCCCCATACCCAATACTCCTATAGATTGTAGCTCGACACCTCTTGCTTGCAGGCCTGCTTCCATGGTCTGAGCAATAAGTTGTGCCGTTCCACCATGACCAGTAGTAGTAATGACGTTCTTGTTGGTTATCTTTTTTCCGTACAAGGTAAGCGAAGGCAGAGTGGCTCCTAAGCCTACTACTTCCACACCATAACGACGATGCGCAAAGTTAACGGCAGCATTAACATTAGCCTGGGCAATTCCCATTTTTGCGGACGTCGACTCGATATCCTCAGCCATATCCCCAAATACGGGTGCAAGGACCAGCACGCCATGACGGCCATTTTCATCGGGTTTGTAAGTATCAATAACGAATGGAGGCAACCCAACCATCATTTGAGCGCGAAGCTCCTTCGGTACATACCGGAGTGCCGGTATCACTGGCTCTACTTCTTCGCCATACTCGCTATCATTACGGGACATCCGTGCAGGAACAACAAACGCAAAACTACCATCCGCATCATCCATCACATTGGTATCTGCTGACGGCTCATCGCTGTACATTGCAAATGCAGCCTCTACGAACTTTTCCGTAGCGTCAAGTTCAATACTAGATATCTGATGGCCGTGATTACGACGTAAGTAGTCTACTAGTGCGATTACTTTCCCTCGAACAACGGCTTCATCGAAAGTGCTATAATATTTGATGCGCGACTCTTGGTCAGCAGGCAACTCTAGTATTTTTTCTTGCTCCAACCATGCACTGACATCCGCCTGTATGTTTTCGAGTTCTTGTCCGGCTGGTTTCGGTTCGAGGGCGGCTTGGCTTCGCAAGTCCACATAGCCTTCGTGCAATTTACGACTTACAGAACCTTCACTGTAGGCCAATTCAAGAGCAGGGCCACACTGGTACGATCCATGGATTGCTTGTTCTACTGATAAAGCTGACATATTGTGTACTTCCGCTTTTCTTGCCGATAAGCCAACAAAACTGGCGGGAGACAAAAAAACGACGCCAGTGATATGAATCACTTGACGTCGTATTCGGTCTAATAAATTACTCTATTGCTAGATCTTTCCAGTGTATGATACTATAGAGTGGTTAAATTGTCAAGTTTAAAATGATCGAGACTTAGCATATACGGTGTCGAAGGGGTGTCGAAGGTGTCAA
The DNA here is from genome assembly GCA_041742875.1 of Saccharimonadales bacterium (SeqCode). Taxonomy (GTDB): domain Bacteria; phylum Patescibacteriota; class Saccharimonadia; order Saccharimonadales; family UBA4665; genus JALQUD01. The sequence continues at coordinate 1,863 of JBGTNV010000105.1, forward strand.
ACGGCGTAAAAGTGGCTTTGATCGAAGACGATCTTAACCTGCAGAACATGTACAAGCTCAAATTAGAGGTGGAGGGTTTTGCCGTGGCTACGGCTGCGGACGGCCGCGAGGGGTTAAAGCTGGCAGAATCGTTTAAGCCCGACGTTGTTTTACTCGACCTGCGCATGCCGGTGATGTCCGGCGACGAAATGCTCGCCCGCCTGCGCGAACACGAATGGGGCAGCGCCATGCGCGTCATAGTATTGACCAATATCAGCAAAAACGAAGCGCCGCAAAGCCTGCGCTTCCTGAACGTCGACCGCTATATCGTCAAGGCGCACCATACGCCGGGCCAGATGGTGGAGATTATCCGGGAGGTTTTGGGGTTGCCTGGGGCGGCGGCCCGATAAACACTCCCTGGTCTCTTATATTATCCCAATATATTGACCAGCTCTCATATACCTGTTTCGGTATAAGTATCGTAGAATCCTACGATACGCTGCGTCCCCCGGGACCGAACTGAAAGAGGTGAGGGCGTGCCCGACACACCCCGTCTCAGTTCTCTGGAAGGCTGTGAGCTGCCTGAACGGAGCGATTCGTCGCCGCGAGGCATCACTTTCGTCCAGAGAACGCTCGTGGTGTTCGCGCTTGTGGCTGTAGCCTTTAGTGCAAGCCTGGTCGCACCTTCACAGGCTGAAGCAGTAACCTGGAACGGTTGCAACTGGGCGGGCTTCTGCTCTGTCAAGTTCAACAAGGCCGAAACCGCAGGGGTTGCGGCAGGTGCCTATGCATCACTCCCGCCTTCTCTTCCGAAGGTAGTGCTTATTGCAATTGCAGGGTCAGCTGCATATGCAGCGGAAAGGGGGCTTTGTACCCAGGTCAACTGGAACAAGCATGTCATAGCGGCGAACAACAACCTATCGCACCTGGTGCCAAGGATCGTCCCCACAACCTTCCGATGTGGGTGACGTAGCAGCTTCGCAGCAGTAAGCGGTAGACCAGCCAATGGTTCAGTAATCTCCGGAAGGGGTTGATGCAACAAATACCCTGGAGGGCGACTTGACATTAACTTGTCGATTTTCGCTTTCCAGGGTATGCTTCACTTATGAAAAAAGTAAACCACCTGTTGACTATCATATCGCCGGTACTTGCATACCTGATTGTTGCACTTTACTTAAATAGCTTTCTTCAAAGGGACTATATTCAAAATGACTTCGGCCTGGCTTCTAGCCTCCTGATATTTGCGCTGATAGCGGCACTTGCTGCTGCGACCGTGTCTGATATAAACACTAAGTATAATGGACTAAAGCTCAACGGGAAGACGGCGTATTACGCTTTTTATCTACCATGCATCATGTCTGGTATTATTACGAGTGCTTTTTTCATCGAAAAACCCGCCCACCTCATTATCGGACTCGTGCTATTAATTATTATTGAATACTTCTGGATCAGGCTGCTGCGCAGTAACAGCCAGCCGACTATTAACAAGTAAGAAGTTTGTAGCATAGGCCTCCCAGGATATGCTCCACTAGTTTAACCGCCTTGCGGCTGAGGTCTAAGAATTCGGCAGCCGATATAACCCTTATTTCCGACTTATTTAGTGCATCTAGTGCATCAATTTCAGCACCGAATGCCGCATATTCGGGTTGTTTGCATAGAGCCGTGTCGGGTTCTTGGTCAAATTCTTGAGGATCGTCCATAGGTAGTTGTAGATCATAAACGGTAAAGACGGTTTTTATTTTATCGCTTAAGCAGCGAAAGCCATAAAAACTGACAAAAACTAATTATACTTATTCCCAAAGTCGTTACGGCTGATGATGTCTAGAAGCGCAACCGCATTTACTCCATCATGACTTGTCACAGTAGCATAAACAATCCTGGTATTTCGGAGAGCCTGCTTATGCGGCAGGCCGCGTGCATCACCTGGTTTGAATCTCCATAGCTTAACACGTTTATAATTGTACGTAGGAGCACTGCCCTTAAGTCTTTGGAGAATATGCGAGCCGTCGCCTTTCGGCTGGCTGGCTATATAATCGATTGCTGTATAAAGTGCTTCCTGTAGTTCCCTGTTCTTCTTGCCGGCGTAATGTTTAACCATACGGTCTACATCACTTCCTTCCAGGCTGAACGCCAGCGCGTCTTCATAGCCGTTTATTGACCCTGTTCCGCAAAACTTCAGAACTCCTACCGGGACAGGCGTCGTTGAAGGCACCTCGCCCGCAGTATTTCCCACAACTAACTGGCCGGCCTTACGAGCAGTGCGCATGTATCCAGCGCGTTCTTGCCCGGTTGCATTACTAAGATCTAGTGATGCATCTGCTACTTCAGTGTAGTCTCCAGCTTCTATAGGGTACGTTTCACTTGCTGGGAACACCATATCTGGATAAAGTGATATGGGTTGTACAGTTGCAGGCTGCTCCATAATAATACGCTACCATTAATTTAGCCTACCTGCAAAACCTGGATAGGTAACTGCTCACACCCCTTGCCCCACACCCCCATTCGGACTAGACTTTAGGCTAGGACGAATAAAACACAAACAGTATGCCAAAACTGACACCAGCTCAGATAAGCCAGAAACTCCAAGAAGGCCGTAACTACAAACAC
>JBGTNV010000106.1:0-4515 GCA_041742875.1 Saccharimonadales bacterium (SeqCode)
ACAGCTTAGCCTCGTGCACGCCGCTGCTCATGCCGTAGACCAGCCCCTGCTCACGGGCTTTGCCAAGGATTTTAGAGTGCAAGGTCTCGGTCAGAATAGTATTGGCCAAATGCAGCGCGTCAGACTCGTGGCTATCCAACCGCCGCTTGGCGAATGTATCGACGTAGAGATAAATATTTTTGACCGACGAATTGTAGATATACAACGGCTTAGCTAGAGCTTTCGGGCGCTCTTGCGGCAGTGCGAAGCGCTTACCTTTTGGCAACTGAACACCCTCCAGCATCACCTGTATCTGCTCTGCCCGTGTAGGCGTGATATTGCCGGCAATGATGAAGCGCATATTGTTGGTACCATGCGTTGCTTTATAGTGCTCGACTACGTCCTTCAGCTTGACGTTTTTCATCAGTTTCAGCCGCTCCTGGTCGGTCTTAGCCAGAAAGCCGTAGGCATCGCGCAAAGCCAAGCTGAGGTGCCGGAAATGGTTGTTCGAGCGGGCGGTGAGCTCCTCCCAGACATTGCCATACTCCGCCCGGAACTCCTCGCGCAGAAATAGTGGTTTAGTAATCGCGACCAGCATCAAGTCCAACACACGGGCCCACTCGAAATCGGCACATTCGGCCTCATAGTTGATATCGTACACGCTCGTCGAAGCGTTGCTATAAGCGCCGTTTTTCTCCAGCTCAGCCTGGAAATCGCGCGCACGCGGGATCTGCTCATTGGCTCCCAATAGCACGTGCTCCATAATGTGCGGCACTTCCCATTTTTTCTCTGCCACCAGATATTCACCAGCCCGGAAGTTGATCTCAAATGCCATCACCTCGGCGGCCGGAACATGCACCAGCAAACCTTTCGCCCCATTATCCAGTACCAATTCCGAAACTGTATGCTTCAAACTGTAAGCTCCTCATTAGAATTCTATAAAACCTGTTTCCTACTGTACCACAAGCCAGCCCGGATCCGGCCGAAAAACCAACTACTCCACTTTGCGAAAAACTTATTCTATACCCAACAGGTATAACAAATTTGCAGTAAGGTAATCAGGTATTACGCGTTTGATGCAGTTTGGGATGAAAAGTGAGTACCGGAGCGTAATCGTACTAGCAGTACGATGGAGTGAGGAACGGAAGTTTTCGCCCAAAATGTGCAAACGCGTAATACCTGGTAATTCATTGTGTTTGCAGGCTATATTGTGTTAATGTGCCTCTCAACACATAAGCACTTATGTGTTGAGAGCTATACTAACTAAATTTGGAGGTGTATTATGAGCGAAATACTGGACATGCAAGAACAAGTTCAAGCAGAGGTTGATGTTGCTTTCGGGCAAATCATCGACCAACTTGGGGCAGCAGAATTAACGCCCGCACAAGAAAAAGAGGTGGATAACTCGCCCCGGATGAAGGTACAGGGCTACATGGACGATGGCCACTCAGAAGAAGTCGGAATAACCGCCTGAACAATGCTGACGGCCAGGTTCTCTCGTCAGAATGGCCCGCTCCGGAGTCAGTGGAATGACTTTTCCACTGACTCCGATTGGATTTTTACCAGTAACTTCGGTGAAGTCAGCCTAAAAAAACGCAATCCGTACCCCGGTACCTTCGCTTGGGCGGATGACGAGTATCTTTGTTTTGGATACGGTAATGGGGCGCTGGCGCAGCAAATACTGGATCGAGAATTATCAGAGGTGTCCTTTGAACAATTCTATGATGATGAGTTTCTCCTCATTAGAGTTAGCGCGAGTAAAGGCAGTGTCGAGCTGCAACGTGACGCATACATCACTATGCCGCTGTTTTACTCCTGCGAGAAAGGGACACTAACGATTTCCAACGACTTTTCCAGGGTGGTTAGTCACACCGCACAAAGAACGGTCGCCGGCTCAGCCTTGGCTGAGCACTTAGTCGCCCTGCCATTCAACTGGAAGAGTGCAATTTCAGAGATACACATAACGACTGAACGAGCGCGTGTAGTATGGGACGGCCGCGAAGCAAAAGACACGCTTCCCCAGCCGCGCAATAAAAGCTCAGCCCAAAATCCAAGAATGTTCAAGAAAATCCTTGAACATACACTGAACACATACTGGCAACGGTACGGCGGGCAAATACTGGCCTTCGAATTGAGTGGCGGCATTGATTCTTCCATAGCACCAGGCTATTACGCGCGGGAATACCATGTTGAACCGCGCTGTGTTACGAAAGTCTTCCCATATGAGTTCGGTCACACCCAAACCAATAAAATTCAAGCGTTTATTACTACGTTCCATGCGTTAAGCTACACCATCCCTGTCGATTTATTACAGCACTACCCATTGCGCTATGTGCTGGAGGGGGGCTATAAGGCACCTATTCAAGATTCCGCAGAGATATACCGTGATATTAACCGGGAAATGGCTATTGCCTTGCAACAATCGGGCACAACCGCTGTTTTTACAGGAATAGGCGGTAACGAGTTGTTTGAAAGCGGGAAATGGGCGCAGCAGATATTTGCCGGCAAGGCAGAGAAAGAGCGCCGGCGCGCTATACGACCGGCTTATTTTTATACCGATAAATTTCGCGAGCAATATCAGCGCAGCATCGAAGCAGTGCCGGCTACCGGCATACCGAAGCCTTTATGTGCTACCTCCGCACTGCATGCCGGACTGGCTCGTAACAACATATATTTGGAGCAAGGTATCTGGCCGGTTTCACCGTTAGCCAACCCACGATTATACGACTTTACCCAAGGTCTCGAAGCCCGATATATGGACAACAAGAATATTATGCGAGCCTACGCTGCTGCGGCAGGTTATCCTGAATCTATCTATAACCCGCAAGTTAATGAAAATGCCGGACCGTTTTTTGAGCAAGGCGTGCTGGAATTCTTCCCGAAAACAGCAGCTCGAATTATTGAAAATTCACGTTTGGCGGAAGAAGAACTGGTAGATCTAGCGGCACTTTCTGCTATTTATTCCAAGGTTAGCGCGAGAATTCTGCCGAAAAGAGCATTGTTTGACCTATATAACTTCGTGTCGCTTGAGCATAACCTGCAAACGCTCCGGCCAAAGCTAAAACTTCTCTAAACACCCTCGGCCACCTGAGGGTTACTTGTGTTTGCGGGCTTTGGATTTGCGCTGCCGCTCCTGCTTTCGGGCTTTTTTACGTTTTTCTTCGGCTTGTTTGATAGCTATCTGTTCTTCCTTGCGAGGCTTGAAGTCGGCTTCGCGGAAGTTGATTTCGGACTCTACGATACGGTCGGCATTGTCTACGCTGCTACGGGCAGCGCGAGTCAGAGCGGTTTCGTGGAGCTCTTCGGGCATCTCAGTGACCGGTTCGGCGTGGTAGAGAGCCCTCAGTACGTCGTGGCGCAAACTGTTCTGCATACTCTCAAACAAAACCTGGCCGCGAGTACGGTATTCGACAAGCGGATCGCGCTGGCCGACGCTCATCCAGTGGATACCTTCGCGCAGGTGGTCCATGTTTTCCAGGTGCTGCATCCAGAGGTTGTCGAGAATTTGCAGGTACACATCCCGTTCGACGGAACGTAAGATTTCCGGCGTGAACGCCGCTTCGCGGACCTCGTACAGTTCGCGGGCGGCCGCCAGCAGGTTTTTTTCAAACTGGCTGGCTTCGCTGTCAAACAAGCGGTCGAGCGTGGTCTCATCAAACGGAAAGACTTCTTTGACCACTTGGTCGAAATTGTCGCTCATGAGTAATGTCGAGGTGGCAAGTATGTGCGCCTCTTCTTCGATGAAAAGTTTGACGCGCTTGCTGATGTCGTTGCGCATGAGGATTTCGTAGCGCATGGCGTAGGTTGCTTTGCGGTGACGGTTCATAACATCATCGTATTGGACAACGTTTTTGCGCTGGTCAAAATGAAAGCCTTCGACTTTTTCCTGGGCTTTTTCCAGGTTGCGGGAAATTAGGCGGTTTTCGATCGGCGTTTCCTCGTCGACCTTCAGACGGTCAAGGATGGCGGCGATACGCTCGCCGCCGAATATCCGCATCAGATCGTCTTCGGTGCTGACAAAAAACTGGGTAACTCCGGGATCACCCTGCCGGCCGGCGCGTCCGCGCAGCTGGTTGTCGATACGGCGTGATTCATGTCGCTCGCTTCCCAGTACGAACAGACCGCCAAGTTCCTTCACCCCATCGCCAAGCATGATATCGGTACCGCGGCCGGCGATGTTGGTGGCCAGCGTAACAGCACCCTTTTCGCCGGCTTTGGTGATAATACCGGCTTCGCGTTCGTTGTTCTTGGCATTGAGCACCTGGTGCGGCACACCGGCTTTGGTCAGCAGATCGCTCAGACGTTCGTTGCGCTCAATCGAAACCGTACCGATTAACACCGGCTGGCCTTTGGTATGCAGCATCTGCACTTCCCGCGCAATCGCCCGGAATTTTCCGGCTTCGTTACGGTAGATGCGGTCGGTACGGTCGGTACGGTTCAGGCCGCGGTTCGACGGCACTTCCACGACATCCAGTTTGTAAATCTGGTGAAACTCCTCGGCTTCGGTGGTCGCCGTCCCGGTCATACCCGCAAGTT
>JBGTNV010000107.1:0-1937 GCA_041742875.1 Saccharimonadales bacterium (SeqCode)
AAAATGTGCAAACGCGTAATGCCTGTCTGATCAAACCCATATCAAGCCTGACTCTCAACCCCACACACAACACACTTTCTACGGCCTATTGCCGGGGAGGCGGCAGTTTTTTGGGCCCTGACAAATACTTCTTATGCAGCAAAGCACGCTGTAATACCTGCAACAACTGCTCAGCTTGGTCGTGGCTCATTCCGATCCGCGATACCGGGTACCGCTGCTGGCTTGGGTCGGAAACCTGCATAAAGCTCAACACCATGCCGGCGTCGTCGGCAATCACATCGACACCGTTGCTGTACAGCACCCGGTTGTCGAGCGCCAACAACATGACTGGCACAGCCTGACCGCCACTACTGTTGCCTAGACGAAAGTGACCATCATGCATATGACCTTGCTCTATACGGCCGGTACGGGATGATGCGAATCCGGCATTGCGGTCGTAGCCTGCTAACTCCCACAGTTCGACCGCTTCGTCGTCCTGCAAACCAAAATGACTAATTAGTAACAGCAGTACATCTTCGCTCGGCAATTCAGCTCCGCGTTCGAACCGGTCCAGTTGCTCAACCTCGATCTCTACCGCACCGGAAGTCTCGCCCAGCGACTCCTGCAGTTTCTGCCGCATAGTCTTCAGGTACGTTCCCAGACTCTTGTGGGGCGGAGAATGAGGATGATGGTTTTTCTGCTCGCTGCTCATAGGGTACATTATATCGTACTGCTTCTATGCTTTCAGTGCAAGCATGTGGAAATCGCCTGCCGGCTTGCCTTTCGCAGCCGCCGCCTGATACCATAGAAACAATGTTGCAATCACTCTATGTTTCGACTCGTGTTTCGATTTTGTACGCTTTGTACGCCTGTCGTGCTTAATACTATTTTACTCTATTAAGGCCGTCAAGTTAGTATAAAGTTTGAAAAAAGGACTGAGAGAAGGATTGAAAAACTATGGAAAAATTTGCACTAATTGCCGCACACCCGGATGATCTCGACGCTATGATGGGCTATGCTGCTGCCCAGTCACCGGAAACATGGGCGATAATTGCCACTGACGGCGAAGCCAGTACGATAGATCTGATCGGAGGGGTCGGGAGGTCATTTTGTCCAGGCTAAAGCACGGCGGGAAGAATCACGACGCGGGCTAGAGCACCTCGGCGTTCCAAGGAACCGGCAAATATACGCCGGATTGCCTGACGGCGAGCTGGCGGACCATATACCCCAGCTGAGAGAAGCGATCCAAGAGCTCCTGGCAGATACTGCGATCAGTACTATCGTCACCCTCGATGAAGACGGCTATGACCACCATCCTGACCATATTGCCGTACACGATGCGGTTACCGGCCTTACGCCGGACGGCGGCAATAGACAACGGCGCTTATGGTTGCTCGACAGTGCCCACCAGGGCGAACACATAGTGACGGGCGACCCCAAACGCAAGCTGGGCGCCATGGCCTGCCACACCAGCCAGTTCGACCTTGTAAACGACGCGGCCTACTGGACTCAAACGTCCCCCTATGCACCATTATTCACGCGTGAAACATACCGGGCCGCGTAGCGTATAATAAATGCAACATGGATCCGCTTTCTATTGCCAAAAACGTACCGCTCAAAAGCTACTCCACCATGCGGCTCGGCGGGCTCGCAGACTACGCTGTCGGCGTGACCACCCGGCTGGAGCTGACGGCCGCCCTGGACTGGGCGAAACAACAGGACGTTCCGGCCATCATGGTGGGCAGCGGCAGCAATATCGTCTGGCGGGATGAAGGTTTTGCGGGACTACTGATAGTCAACCAGTTTAGACGCCGTGAACTCTTCGATGAAGATGGAATAAATTTCTACCTTACCGCCGGCGCCGGTGAAAATTGGGATGAAATCGTTGCTTATAGCGTGTCGCTGGGGTTGACCGGCATCGAAGCCTTATCGCTTGTTCCGGGCACATGCGGCGCCAC
>JBGTNV010000108.1:0-4816 GCA_041742875.1 Saccharimonadales bacterium (SeqCode)
AGCACCTCGGCCTACTAACACCGGCATATCAGCGCTGCAGCCAAACACCGGCAGGTATGTCGCCATGGGAGACTCTATTGCGGCCGGACTTGGCCTGCCGTTGGTTAGTAGCACCGGCAGCCGGGACAGGCTGTGCGGCCGCTCCGCCGAAGCTTATCCGTACTCAGTGGCTCAATCTATGCAAGTAGAGCTGGTCCACGTCGCTTGCAGCGGCGCCACCGCCGGCGACTTGGTTACTCCCCAGGGGATAAATAACGCGCCGAACCCCTCACGCCAAATCAGCCACATATTCGCCGGCGGCAAACCCGCACTAATCAGTGTTACCGCCGGAGCAAACGACACGGGATGGACAAAGTTCGTGTACAAATGCTACCGCTATACCTGCGGTACACCGACGGACACAACAATCTTCAATGGCACACTGGTACTGTTGCAGGTCAAACTGCACGCATTTTTTGCGGAACTACAATTGCGCAGCAGCGGAACGCCGCCAACCACGGTAATGACCGGCTATTACAACCCGCTGTCCGCCCAGTGTAATAATCGTAATAACCTGAGTAACGACCGAACGGAGAAACTGACCACCGCGGAACTTATCTGGCTCCAAGCCAGCGTCCAGGCCCTGAACCAGACAATCGAACAAGTCGTATCGCAGTATTCGTTCGCACGTTTTGCGGCCGTTGATTTTACCGGCCATGATATCTGTTCTACCAGCCCATGGGTCCAAGGCCTGAATGATACCGCGCCCCTCCATCCTACCGCCGAAGGCCAACACATTATTGCCCGGTCAGTCTTGACCGCGCTAGGGAACTAACCGCTTTCTTACCTGACCCACACTGACTTTTCCGTCCCGGGGCACGCTCCGCGCGGCGTGGCCTGCGGCCACTCCGGCTGCACTCGGCAGTCCAGTCCCCGGGACGGAAAAGTCAGTGTGGGTCAGTTTTCTTACCTTTTACGGCCAAGATGTGAGAAAATAGATAACTATAAGCAAAACGTTTTATCGTGAACAATATATTCCAAGAGACATTCCAAGAGACACCCCACAAGTCCCTCCAAAATACAAACCGCCCCCGCTCATTCAGCAGCAAACTACGGCACGCCTGGCGGCACACCCGCAAAGGCCGGGTGGCAACTGTCTTGTTGGTACTATTCGGCCTGCTCAATGCCGGAGCTTACCTGGCGTGCCGTGATCAGACTTATCCACAGACCGATATCAATGGCCACCTGGTCGGATCGGTAAAATTCAGCGATTTGCCAGACCGCCTCAGGCAGCTTCAATTGCTGCCAAAGCATATTTCCCTAGCCCATGATGGTACGATCACCAGGCTTTCTAGCGCTGAACTCGGCATGCGGGTAGACCACAACCAAACAACCAGGCATCTGGTCGAAAACCGGTCATGGCTGCCGCTGATTGATATGTTTACCAGTCAGAATGCTCCCCTGTTCGTAGCCGTCGAACCGACACTGTACCAGAAAAAGATTACCGACATTAGTAAGGTCTACAAGAAAGATTCAGTCAACGCCAGCCTCACGTTAAAATCCAGCCAATTCATTATCATACCTGAAGTCAACGCCATAACGGTCGATCCATCCGGTACGCAGGCACGTATTGTCGAAGCCCTCTCCCGTGGCCGCGATACTGTAGAGCTGATGACTAAAAACATACCGCCGGCAGTTACCAGCCTCAGTCTGGCTCCGATGTTCGCCGCACTCCAAGCCCAACGCAACACACCGATTACCATCAACTATCAAGACAAAACTAAAACCTTCACTGCTGATGAAGTCGGCAATTGGTTCGTAGCCGAAGCCGGTACCTACCGGGTGTCTGCCGCCAAAGTTGCCGCCGCAGTCACCGACGCCGGCCTGGAGCTTGGCGCCAACGCCACGAATACCGCTGAACTGACCGCCAGTATCAAGCAGTCTGTTGAGACAAAGAAACCGGCAAAGTTGAGTCTGGCCGGCGCTCCGCTCGGCAAAAAAACCTATAGTTACTGCACGGCCGTCCGAGATGTACCGGCCTCCGGCGTCACTGGCCTAATCGACAAAGCGGCCAGCACCCTAAGCGACCGGCGCGGATGGTCACTCAGCGGCAACATCAGCTTCATCAAATCGGATACCGTCTGCGATTTTACCATCTGGCTCAGTGCCGCCAGCCAAATGCCGACTTTCGGAGCAATCTGTGATCCGATGTGGAGCTGCGCCGTCACACCCAATGTCATCATCAATTACGACCGCTGGATGGGCGCTTCCGAAGCCTGGAACAAACAAGGCGGCAGCTTGGAAGACTACCGCGCGATGGTCATCAACCACGAAGTCGGCCACTGGCTCGGCTTCAACCATAGCAATTGCCCTGCCGCCGGCCAGGCTGCGCCGGTAATGCTCCAACAGTCTATCAACCTTCAAGGCTGCACATTCAACCCCTGGCCCTCCGCCACAGAACGCAGTACACTCAAAAGCTTCCTCGGGCTCTAAGGAGCCGTGCACAAATAACCTCCGCATATAGCCCCGATGATTTCCGAGTCAGAAGTTTCATAAATCTTATCAGCGTACTGGTAGTACGGTTATAAGATTTATGAAACTTCTGGCCGGAAAGGGCTGGGGTAGATGTGGAGGTTATTTATGCACGGCTCCTAATGACCCGAATCCCGTTAGACAAACAACAACGCAGCAGCGGATATTTACGCCCGAGATATGCCGCGCGTGTAAGTCATAATACGGTTAATCTCAGCATAAACTTGCAAGCCGTGGTCGTTCAGGGCGCATTTGTAAAATTCATGGAGCACGGTGGCGTCATCGAGAGCGCGGTGGCGATTCTGCACCCGTATATTATGCGCCTTGATGACAGTGTCGAGATTGTGCCGGCCCTGTCCGGGATACAGCTTGCGCGACAACCGGGCGGTACAAAACCGGTCCATATTGAATGAACCGCCGCTCCGCACAAACTCAGCTTTGATGAAACTATAGTCGAACTGCACGTTATGCGCTACGAACACCGCGCCATCCAGCAAGATATCCAAATCATCGGCCGCATCAGCAAACGGCGGCGCATCCCAGAGCATTTCATCAGTAATACCGGTCAAGCGTGTGATGTACCATGGCACATTCTGCTGAGGATTTATCAGCTGGCTATACACCGCAACGACTTTGCCGTCCTCAACCCTGAGAGCGCCGATCTCCGTAACCCTCGAATCCGCCGGGCTGCCGCCCGTCGTCTCGATATCCAGAAATACTAGCGGCCGGTGACGATATATCATTACATCCTCTATCCCACCTATCATAGCATCGGGCGGCGAATAGCTTAATTAGGAAGTGGTTTAACTTTGACGTCTTCCGCGCGGCAGCGGCCGGAATCCGGATTGCCTTTTATAGACACGAGCGCTTTCGGAATTTTGTACTGCTCGGCTGTTGCGCACGTCAATCCGCCCCTACCCAGGTTTACCTCTTTCCATACTCCCCCCTGCTGGACCAACACTGCCGCGTAACCCCCGTCACAGCCGGTCGACACATAGGCAAAGCCGGCGGTAACATTCAGGACGCGCGTAATTGATAGCGTTTCAGGGGATTTTTTGCAGATTGCGAAATTCTTCTGGGCAATCGTAGTAACCGTCCGCTGGGCACTCGGGTGCAGGTAGTTAAAGTTCCGGATATTATCCGGGGTAAATTCCATCGGACGGGTAAATTTCCGCTCCGCAAACTCGCATGTCTGCGGCGACCCCGGCTGGAAATCCCGGACTTTGTCGACACAATCATAGAAACCGTTGACCGGAAGATTCTCATCGCCATATGCATCATTTTGCCTGATGCCATCGTACTTTTTAGCAACACTGTTTTTTGTCTTCATGGCGTGCCAGCCGGCAAACCCGAGCAAACCGATTATTAACGCTATAATTAAAAAATCTATAGCGCCGATGCCTCTGCTGTGCAGCTTTGATCGACGAATGGTTTTCATGTCTTAAACATAAGTATCATGGAAACCAGCCCGCATTGCAAATAATATCCACAGCCTGTCACAGACCTGTTAGTACCTGTTAACAACCATTGACAAGTTGCGTTCAGCCCCCTGCGATCAGCGCAATAGCCGATACCAGCATCAACGCTATCATCACGTGCACCGCAAAAGCATCACCTCTTTGCACGGCCAACTTGCCGCCGATAAAGCTGCCGATAAACGTCGTCACAACACCAACCGCTGCGACCGGCCATATCAGTAGCCCTGAGCCGACTACACCGATAATAATAGTCGAATTAAGGACGAGCTGAGACCAACGTTTCGTAATGTTAGCTTCAAGCGCTGTCATGCCGAGCATTCCCATCAAAACTATATTTACCAACACGCCCAGGCCGCCGCTAAAGACGCCCTGGAGAAGCAGCGACAGGGTTAAAAGGACGCTGCCGGCACACTTCTGCCACAATTTGGGATGGTGCGGTTTGACGCCGATCTTCTTCAGTATCATGACAGGTATCATTAGAAGCAGCATGATGCCAAGAGCCGTACGGTACAACTCGTTGTCGAGCGAAGTTATAATGAACGGCGCGACCAATCCGACCAGCAGTGCCAGCACCATGACCAGGATAATACGCAACTTTGACACCAAACCATACGCCTGTCTCATGCCGGAGAGCGACCCTATTGATACGGCCAATCCGCTCAGTTTACCGGTAGCAACGCTTTGGGCCGGCGTCAGTCCCAGCAGTATCCCGAGCGGTGTTATTACGAACCCGGCGCCGCCGCCGGAAATGCCGCTTACTATTGATAGCACAAAACCGGCTGCACCATATACCGCTAATTGCCAAACTTCCATTGCTCAATGGTAGC
>JBGTNV010000109.1:0-1746 GCA_041742875.1 Saccharimonadales bacterium (SeqCode)
TTGCGGACACTTCCGGCGTACGTTCTTTGTTTTCTGCGCCGAGCTTTTCGTGGGACCGCTCATAATCATCATGCAAACGCCAGGTCGTCCCAGCTTCGGGGGTTGAGGCTTCCATAATGTCGCAATCCGTTATCGAGCAAAGCCGATGCTTCTGTCCGACAGAAGTCCGATAGCCAACAAACTGCTCAAACTCGGTAAAGATCATCTCGCCCTTGTTGTTTTCCCAGAGGACACCGCCCCGGCCCTTGATAAGTATAAACGTTTCCTGTTTGACATCGTGAATTTGCAGACTCTGCCTATGGCCTTCGTCGATATGCATCAACTTGCCCATGTATGGCAGGTCTTCCTGGGCGAAATGCAATTCATACCCCCATGGCTTCTCCACACGCCTTACATACGGTTCGTTCGAGAATGTACTCGGATCAAATACCGGCATTTGGCCTTGGCCGGTACGTTGACCCAAAGTTTGACCGATGTTGTGATTCATGTCCTGATTCATATCTTGATTATCATCCTGGCTCATCCCAGCTCCTTCTTCAATTTTTCAACTATATCACCCGATGACGGATTAACGCCGCCCAGCAATGCCAGGTAGGTTGACACGAAATCACCGAGCGCGACCGTGTACAGCATCTGTTGCAGCAATGTATCACCGGCCGGCCTGACGATTATCGGTGCGGGCCGTATGCCGGACAACAACCGTTCGCTCACCTCAAAGCGCTTCCGGACACGCTCATGCTCCAGGTCGCTGCGCAAGTCAATGATAGCGTACGGCTTATGGACCGGCTGCTTCGTCCACCCGATGAACTCGTTGTGGTTCATTTCAGGATACTGACTCCACCAGGCTACCTGCTTGGCGTTTTCATTAAAGCTAATTTTCCATTTACTAGCGACAGGGGCGAGCTTCGGGCCGGCGTAAACGACTACGGATTTACCGGCAAGCTCCAGCGCGATTTGCTTAGCTTCGTTATGCGCAGTGGCGCGGTCAGGCCGCCACTTGTCCAGTTGGTCCCGAAGCCACTCCTGCCGGCCGGCCATCTCGGCGGCCTTGCCTTCGGTCAATTTACATGCCTCAAATACGGTCACAATCGCTTTGAGCATATACCAAAGCGAATACTTTGACTGTCCGGCGTCTGGAATTTGCAGGAAAGCCAAGCCTTTTTTGGCTGCGAACTCCTGCAGCTTGCCGCCTTTGGCGATTACCGCAATTTGCGCACCTTTGGCCTCAGCCTGTGCCAGTGCGCTGATCGACTCTTCGGTATTGCCCGAATAGCTGACGACGATACAGAGTGTATCCTGGTCAGCATAGGCTGGAATATCATAGTCCCGTACTATTTCGAACGGCTCGCCTATCTGCAACCATGTCCGGGCCATCATAGCGCTTGCGGCGGAGCCGCCCATGCCCGCGCACACCACGTTGTATATATGATCCGGCCGGAATGATTCAGGCAGCACAAACTCATAGCCAAGCTGCTGCCACTGCCGCCCGGACACACCTAAGGCGTCCTGGGCATCACGTTCATGTATCATCTTCAAATCGTCTAACATAACATCCCTTAGTATACTAAAGTGTCGGTTGATTAACCACATTATAAACTATTATCAACCCATGATCAAGTTTTATAGCGAAAATGAGCTTGTGCAAGCTTATTGCCTGGCCCGCACCCACTTCTTCCCTTCCGGGGCACGCTCCGCGCGGCGTGGCCTGCGGCCACTCCGGCTGCACTCGGCAGTCCAGTCCCCGGG
>JBGTNV010000110.1:0-5239 GCA_041742875.1 Saccharimonadales bacterium (SeqCode)
GGCAAGGACTTTTTGATAGACGAGGCTCTGATACTGGAAATCCATTTGCGGCTCATGAATGGGATTATCAGCGATGCTGGACAATATAGAAAACACGCCGTAAGGATATTGGGAACGCGCGTAACGCTAGCCAACTGGGCAAAAGTGCCTGAACGAATCGCGGACCTGATTGTCGATTTAGAAAATCCGCTTCAAAATACGTCTAAGGATATAATTGGAATTCTTGCTGCTACCCACGCTACATTTGAACAGGTACATCCATTTAGTGACGGAAATGGGCGAACGGGCAGGTTAATTCTGTTAGCGCAGGCCCTCAAGGCCGGACTTATCCCGCCTTTAGTAGTGAAAGAACGCAAACACGCCTACTATAAGTACCTTGAAATAGCCCAAACTAAAGGAGACATTGCGTCATTAGAACTTTTTATCTCTGAGTCTATGCAGTTTACTTACCAACTCTTAAGGAAAGATTAAGCCAGCTTTCTATCCCGGTTGTCCCATACACACTCACAGAACGATAACAATATAAGGATAATTTACGAAAACTTTAGAACGCGCGCAGGTAAATACACTTGCATAGTTGTCTAATGTATACTAAAGAAGTTACACTTTATGATATATAAGGAGTCAATTCTATGCCGCCACTAAAGGGAGCACTATCCAGAAACTTTGCCCATGAGGCTAGCGGTATTTTGACTAGAGTAGGGCATGGCAGACTCCTGGTAATTGGCGATAGTAGTTTAGATTTTCCAGACAAAGCCGAGATGTTTTACTACCTGGGGAATAATGCCGGAGACAGTTCTGCCGCCGCTGTGCTGAATGAGATAGCAACTGCATGTCCGCTGGACGATGATGTTGAGATTAGATATATGGTATCGGATAGTGGCGATAACCGAGAACATATTGCACCTGATCGCAACCGGTCAGCCATCGCTGAAATAGGTTTTCACGCTATTGACTTAACAAGAGAAGGTGAAGGCGGATTCTACGAGTTTATTCGGGGTACAGATCCTACCAGACCTCCCATATACTGCCGGACTGCAAGCGCTTTCGCTTATGACTGTATTGCGGCAACAATAGGCCATTCACAGGCATAACCAGAGTTCAGTTAAAAAGTGAAATGCCGCGTGGTGTAAAGAATGTATGAGAGTTGAGGTCCGCGGAGGACAAAAACTGCGATATAATGTAGGTATTGGAGGAAAAATGAGCGTCAATGTTGAACAGGTAATTCGTAAGAATATCGATAAAACCGTCCATATGTCGCTCGCCACAGTTAAAAATAATGCTCCGTGGGTTTGTGAGGTACACTTTGCGTACGACGAAAGTCTGAACCTGTATTTCCGTTCATTGAAATCAAGGCGGCATAGCCAGGAAATTGCCGCCAACCAAAATGTAGCCGGAAACATTATCGACAAGTATACTCTTGGCGATGCAGTGGTCGGAGTTTACTTTGAGGGTGCTGCTGAGTTGCTCGAAGCCGGTGATAAACAAAAAATAGCGGCCGATTGCTTCAAATCACGGCTCAAGATCAACGACGATATTGTTGCTGACGCATCGCGCGAAGACGGGCATCAGTTATATAAGATTACAGTGGCGAACTGGTATGTGTTCGGCAGTTTTGACGGCCAGCCTACCCAGAAATATAAGCTAGAATGGAACGGCGGCGATAGACGGTGAAATATCAGCCGCACCATACCGCTCTATCAGTACGTAACCTAAACAAGTCGCTTGAGTTTTATGAAAAATTGGGCTATGAACAAGTCCACAGATATGAAGAAGCAGACGGTTCGATGAGCATAGTCCATCTGAAACTAGGAAGCTCATACTTGGAGGTGTTCGTTTACAAGGAAAGTGCGCACAAACCAAAGGTTGATTTCGAATACGCCAATAACTTGCAGGAAATTGGCGTAAAGCATATTGCTCTAGTAACTGATGATATTGAAGCGGCGTTGGCTGACCTGAAAGGCAAGGGACTAGCCGATGAAACGACTAAGATTGATTCAAGCTCCTCAAACAAAGCAAGCTGGTTTTTTATACAGGATCCCGATGGTATGTGGGTAGAGATCATCCGGGAAGACAGGTATAACTAGATAATTGTAATATACGGGCCAATGCCTGAGCGGCGACCTTAACTGATGCGCGCTAATATGGGCAGACTTTGGTGATGGTGCGTGGCTGTACCGGCTGGGAGTCGAGTACGAAGGCGTGGTCGGCCCAATAGGTGCGGCTGGCGGCGGTTTCTCCGTCGCTGCCGGGGCGCGCCGGCCGCAAGCGGCCGAGCCAGAGTTCGTGCAGTTCATAGTCACTGCGATCATCGCGGCGCAGTATCAGGCTCAGGTACTTGGTGGTGATCGGTTTACCGTTTTTGACGAAGCGGGTATAGGTGACGTCGCGGACTAGCTGTGCATAGAGGACGGTGTCAACAGCACTTGTTTTGACGACGAAATTGTAGCCGATAGCCCGACCCATGTTACTTTCTATCCGCACTATTGGTGCATCGGCGGCGGTCTGGGCAATGATTTTTTTGACCAGGTCAAGCAAGCGCGGTTGGCGGCCGATAAGAACGGCGGCCTGTGAGTGGATCAGGTCGACGTAGACAGCGGTGCCGTTGCTAGTGCGGGCTATGGGGTGCTTCATACCTGGATCTCCTGTAGGGGCTATTAATATAAAATAGGTAAGCAGGGGGGCGAGAAAGGGTCTGCTGCTATAGCCGGGATAGAGTGCGACGGAGTGTCGCGAAAGTCACTAGATAGTCACTGTGCGGTTTAGCGTGTAGATTAACTTGCTATTTACATTGTACCATGGATAGGCTGCGACACGCAGTAATTCGTTTGTTACGGCGTACTACTTTCACGTATAATAGCCCTGTTGCTGGTTCATACTTCATTTTATTCCTGATTTTACTCCAGAATGGGGCGCCGTGGCGGAGTGGTTACGCAGCGGTCTGCAAAACCGCGTACACCGGTTCGATCCCGGTCGGTGCCTCCAGAATTTTTAACAGTTTCCAGACTTACATGGCTTACCAGGGTTTACATGTAGTCTGAGTTGTCCGAATAGTCCGAATAGTTTGAAATTTGATCTGATGTAAGGGTCGGCGGCAGGTCGGCTGCAACGAGCAGCCTTTCGGCTTCTTCATGGGCTGCGCCGGCGGCTGCCAGTATTCGTTCCGGGTGGACCATTGCTATTGCGCCAAGTATCTGTGTTGTGGATGCCGCTTCCAGCACTGCTACGGTTTCAGCGTTTCTTTCGGCCATCATCGCTCTACTCAAGGCTCTTGCAGCTTGGATACGGTCATCGGCCTCTTGACGGGCCGGCGACTCATTGGCCATAAAGCCCAGAAAACGGGGAAGCTTGAACATAACGTATTGCTGCTAGTATATCGCGAAAGTCAACGACCCGCCTGAATTTCATACCGCAAACAGAGCAACTCTTGCTATACTTCTCCTGTATGTCATTCTACGGCAAGCTATGCGCGGGTGGTGGAATTAGGTAGACACGACAGACTTAAAATCTGTTGCCGGTAACGGCGTGCGGGTTCGATTCCCGCCCTGCGCACCAGGTTGAACCGCCATAGGCATATATGTTATGAAACGGCTGCGTAACTGATGTGAAAAATATCTCAAAACCCGTTTGACTTATCAGCCGCCCACAGGCATACTGTGGCCACTATGACCGAAGATCAATTCCGCAGGATCATCAATGAAGAAGTGACCAGAGCCGTTGGGGAAGAGGTGACTAAAGCGCTCGAAAGAGAGTTGCCCAAGGTTCTGGAAAAACAACTGCCGGCGGCACTCGAAAAACAGTTACCGCTGGTACTTGAAAAACAACTGCCGCTGGTGCTTGGTAGAGAAATGCCCAAGATATTACATAAAGAGTTGGCCGTTTTTTACGGCCAGGTAACACATTACGTTGATAAAAATATCAAAGATTTTCGTACTGAGGTAAAGCGGGATCATGATCGTATCTATACTTTGCTGGACGGGATTGCGGGCAGGTTGACATCTGACGAGCAGGAACGGGCGGCGCTCGGGCATGAACAGAAGCGGCACAAGGGTTGGATTAAGCAATTGGCGCATGCGACCGAAACAAAACTGAGGCCGGATATCAGCTGATTTCAGCTTATGGAAAAAGCTGGCTTGGCTGAGATAAACCCGTTACACTAATCACATGTGTCCGTTCTGTACCCACAAAGATCCGGTTCTCAAGGAAAATACGTTGGCTCAGGTTGTTTTAAGCAACCCCCACAAAGTACCGGGCCATGTATTGGTGATGCCCAGGCGGCACATTGAGCTGCCGTGGGAACTGACGGCGGACGAATTGCAGGCCGTGTTTGAGCTGATCTTCTTCGTCGAAAAGCGGCTGATAGGCAAGCTTGGCGACGGTGTTGATATCCGTCAGAGCTACTGGCCGTTCAAAGAGCGGGGGAAGTTGAAGGTCAATCACGTGCTGTTCCATGTGATCCCGCGGTCGGAAGGCGATTATTTATTCCAGATAGCCGAGGGTAAAAATCCCGAGGATCTGTATGCCGATTTGGATGAAGTTGAGGGTGACGCTGTGGCTCGTTTGCTGCGGTAAAGGCTATCAGATGAAGAGATTGAATGAAAAAGTCTAAGAAGATTAATTCAGCGGTGTTGATGCCGGCTATGATTACTATGCCCCGGCGGGCATAGATTTCCTCAACTATATATTTTGCTTTCTTTCACCATCTAAACAGGTACAATGAGACTTATGAATTACTACATTACTACCTCTATTCCGTATGTCAACGGCGAGCCGCACCTCGGGCACGCGCTGGAGTTTATTATGGCCGACGTGCTGGCCCGGGCGGCGCGGCAGCAAAACAAACCGGTACTTTTTAGTACCGGTACCGACGAACACGGAGGCAAGATCGCCGAAAAGGCCGCCGAGTTAAAGCTATCGCCGATTGAACTATCGGACCAAATGAGTCAGAGATTCCGCGACCTGCAAGCCGTCCTCAATATCAGTAACGACCGTTTTATCCGTACTACCGACAAGGGGCACGAGCAGCGGGCCCAGCTGATTTGGGAGGCACTCGCCAAGGACATCTACAAGAACAAATACACCGGCTGGTACTGTACAGGCGACGAAGAATTTTTCACCGATACGCAGGTAAAGGAAAATAAAGGCATTTGTCCGGACCATAACCGGCCCTATGAGAAAATCGAGGAGGAAAACTACTTCTTTCGTCTGAGCGCTTACAACGAGCCGATCAAAAAGGCTA
>JBGTNV010000111.1:0-3304 GCA_041742875.1 Saccharimonadales bacterium (SeqCode)
GCCGGCTCAAGATCGTACCTACCGTAGTGGCTATCGTCGTACTTATTGCCATTATTGCCGGCATCGTAGCGCTTACCCGTTCGGGCCAGCCCACTCCCAAAAAACAAGCTACCCCGCAGAATAACGGCTCCCAGCCGGGCACCCCGGTCCGCCCTACCGGTGACCTTGACTTGCGCCAAAGGATTGACACCGTCAAATCAGTTAAGGCACAATCCGTCCAGTCCAAAATTAATGAGCAAGTCAATCTGTCGAGCGGTTTCAGTTTTGCGGTCAGGAACATTGGCGCCTACACCAGCGGTACTGCCACCAAACCGGCGACCGGCAAAAAGTTCATCATCCTGCTCGTAGTTGTCGGTAACCGTGCCCAGTCCGAGAATATCAGCGTATCATACCTTGATTTCAAGCTGCGCGACAGCAGCAGCAAACTACTGAACGGACATGGCGCGACCCATCAAATACTCAATAACCTGCTGGCCAGCCCGTCCGAACTCAAACCCGGCCAACAATTGGAAGGCCGGCTGATCTACGAAGTTGAAAGCGCTGAAACCGAGTGGACGCTTGTCCACAGCGAAACCTACCAGAAAACCACCGACAACACTACCTTCATCGTCGAAGGCCGTGTTGCCGTTGACCTCAAGTCCGAAGGAAAGCCGGCCGCTCCGCCGCCTGCAGCCGGACGGTAGCTGCCCGTTCGCTAAGCAACGCTAGCCGATGATACGTGAAAGCCGCCCTAACCGCGGCCCGAACGCAGCGCCCGTATCATTATCCACACAGCCCAGTACAAGCTAGTTAAAAACACGAAAAACATAAGGGTAACCGAAAATGCCCTGGGATGCGCCAACGGGTCGATTATCCGCTCCGATACATCAAAGAGAATGCCGGCCGGGCTAATCAGCACGTCCCAGCTGTTCCAGCGCAGCTCCCTCCCCAGGTAAATCGCAAAACTGCACAGCAACAACAGCCCGCTAATTAGCACTCCGGTGTACAGTGCGCTTATACGCCGGCGAAGTTGCGTCTGTACCATGTACAGGCTGGTATTCCCCAACATAAGTCCGGTGATAATGAACATGCTGAACATCAGCGAATCAAACAGTATATGCGTCCGCGGTATATCGTGCAAATGGATAAAATCGCTTACCATGTAGAAGCTATTGGGCAAAAATAACAACCAGGCCAGGCTCAGCCCGATAGCCGGCCAACTGGACCAGGATTGATGCCGTACCTGTTGCACTAGAAGGTACGCCAGCAGCAGCGGGATCCAGGCTAGAAACAGGTTCCAGATAAGATACCAGTCGGCGAAACTGCCGCTGCGCAACACTCCGGCTGCGAAAAATCCGATACTGACCACGCTGAGCCCGATTAAAGCACAAGCGTATAGTTGCCCGGGCCGAAGGGTGTTTAAGCGCATAGTGACAGTATACATGGACAGGTTCTTACGCCTTCACAACCATCATTTGGATCGAAAATACTGCCCCGCCCTGCGGGGAATTGTAGGCCTTGATGCTGGCATTATTAGCTTGGGCAATCTCCCGCGCCAGCGCCAGGCCCAGACCGTAACCGCCCGCGGCATCCTGCGCCTGGGCCCGGGCCGGATCGCCACGGTACAGCCTGTCGAATATATGCGGCAGGTCCTTGGCGGCAACGCCGGGACCGGTATCACGCACTGTTAGTATGTAGTGAGCACCGTGCCGGGCGCCGGCTATGTATATGGTGCCGGGTTTAGCGCCGTATTTGACAGCGTTGTCCAGCAGGATAACCATCAACCGGACCAGGCTTTCCTGGTTGCCATGGACAGATGCATCGGCCACATCCTGTTCAACTTTTACTTGGCCGCCCTGGAGTAATGTGCCGGTCTGCGCCAACGATTCTTTTATAATGGTTCCGATCAGAACGGCCGACTTTGGCAGTTCGGTCTGGCCGTACTGTGTCAGTGCCAGCAAGTCGCGCGACAGATGTTCCAGCCGCTGGACTTCTTCCAAGTTGCTCCGGATAAGCTCCCGTGTGTCGTCGGCGGTAAAGTCGTTTTTTCTTGAAATTTGCCGCAAGAACACCTCATTCTCCGCCCGAATATTGGCCAGCGGCGTCCGCAGCTCATGGCTGGCATCGGCCACGAACCGCGCCTGCGCTTCGTGTGCGGCGGCAATGGGTTTCAGTGTGCGGCCGGCAAACCAATAGCTTACTAATCCCCCCACTACCAATGCACCCAGATTCAGCAGAATCAGCTTCTGGTTCAGATGCTGGCGGGCCAGTTCAGCCTGGTATTCCTGTGCGCTGTTGAATGTCCGCTCCGGGTGCGGGACTAATAAATCCAGCCCGCTCCGGGCCAGCTCACGGAACTCACCGCGCTGGGCGGCAATCGATTGGTTCAGCTCGTATTCCGCGAACACGCGCACGCCAATCGTCAGCGTCAAGCTGAATACCAGCAGCGTCGCCAGATAAAATAGCGTTAGCTTTAACCGCGCGGAGCGAAACATAGTGCCCTAACCTTGCTCTATTCTATTTTGTACCCGTAACCGCGTACCGTTTTAATTATATCCTCCTGCACACCGAGTTTTTTTCGGGCGTTTGCAATGAAAGTCTCCACGGTATTATGCTGAACGCGTGATTCGTCGGACCAGACATGGTCGAGCAGCCGGTCTTTGCTGACAACTTCACCTTTGTGGCGCAGCAGATATTCGACCAGTTGGAATTCTTTGGCAGTAAATGGCACCTTCTCGTTATCAATCTGCGCGGTATGGGCGGTTATGTCCAGTTCCAGGGGGCCGGCGCTTAACACATTGCCCTGGTGGGCTTTCGGCCGGCGCAACAGCGCCCGCACCCGCGCCAATAATTCGTCGAAAGAGAAAGGTTTTGTCAGATAATCGTCGGCACCGGCATCAAGCCCCTGCACCCTGTCGCCGATGGTCGTACGGGCTGTCAGCAATAATATCGGCGCCTGTTCGTGCGCTTTGCGCCAGGTGCGGATCAAGGCCGGCCCGTCATGCGAGCCCGGGATCATCCAGTCCAGCAGTATCAGGTCATACGCCCCGCCCGTCACCAGGCTCATGGCCGCGTCGCTGTCGTGCACCACATCGGCGACGTAGCCTTCACCGGCCAAACCTTTTTCCAGGCTGCGCGCCAGCTTTGCTTCATCTTCGACAATAAGTATCCGCATATCCGCCTTTCATTACACTGGCTACTATAAACCTGTAGCCTGCAAATGAGCTGCGTACGAAGGAAGGTGCGGGATCGGTTCAGCGGCTAGGCGCATCTCGGTCCAGCCGGCGTTTCTCTTTCATCTCACGCAGTTTTTCGTAGAATTCCG
>JBGTNV010000112.1:0-1606 GCA_041742875.1 Saccharimonadales bacterium (SeqCode)
GCAATGACGGTGCCCGGCTTGTGCTCTCGGTTTTTGATCCGGAATAAACGGGCAACGGCTTGTTCGTCGGCCGCACGGGCTACGAGGCCGTAGACAGTATCGGTAGGCAGGACGCCTACGCCGCCCTTCAACAGGATAGCAACCGCCTCATCAGTGGTTTTGATAAGTTCATGACCCACCTGGATCACTTTTTGAATTCCAGCCGGAGCCATTCATCCAACGACCCGCCACCGCCGGCAGTTAGGCATAGTACCAGGTCGCCGGCATCCAAATGGCCTTCGATGGATTTTTTCAGCTGGGCGTCCAGCTCGGACGGGGTACATTTAGCTTCGGCTTTCGGGCTGAGCAGCAACCGTAACTTCCCCGGGGTCAACACCTCCTGGTCCGGATTTTCGCGTGCCAAGTAGGTAGGAACTATGTAGAGTTTCTTGACGCCGTCAAACAAGTGTTTTAGATCATCTTTAATGAAGTGCTGGCGCAAATTGTGCAGGCCTTCGTACACTACTACGATGTTTTGGCCGCCGACTTCGCCGGCGATTTGCAAGGCGCCGCGGATTTTCGCAGGCGTGTGGGCGTAGTCGGTGTACAGATTCCGTATGATTTGCTCAAACCGGCGCGATACGCCAGGGAAGGAATTGACGCTGCCGATGGCCCGGTCGATCGAGAGGCCGAGTTGGAAAGTGATAGCCTGGGCAGCTTCCCAGGCGTTCTCCCGGTTGACCTGGCCGGGTAAGGTGATATAGCGGTGGATAGCCGGCTCGTCCTTATTGAGCACTAACCGCCGGCGATCCGGCAGGACTTGCAGCAGGGTGGCGTCGGGCTGCCATATGATGGTGCGTTCGGTCATCCCCAGAAACTCTTTGAAAGCAGCGGTATAGCTCTCGCGGGTCGGGTAAATGTCCGGATGGTCCCAGTCAACACCGGTAATTACTGACAGTGCCGGATGAAACGCCAGGAAGTTGCGGGCGAATTCGTCGGCTTCGTAGACGAAATACTGGCTGCCCGGCTGGTATTGGCCCATGTCGCCGAAGGGTATCTTGCCGCCTATGGAATAGCTGACCGGTATGTTGAACTGCTTGAACAGCCATACCAGCATAGCGGTGGTGGTGGTTTTGCCGTGGGTGCCGGCTACGGCGATAAGTTTGAGTTGTTTCTGCTTTAGGATAAGGTTGATCAGTTCGTCGCGCAGCGACAAGCGGATGCCATGCGACCGGCAAAAGGCGAATTCCGGCGCGTCCGGCTGCTCGATGGCTACGGCCGCCGAATACACGTACCATTCGATCGGCTTGCTGGCGTGAACCTCGGCAATCGCCTGCCCGCTCTGACCGATGTGGATATCGGTTATACCCTGGTCACGCAGGTAGCGGACATATGTCGAATCCTGTTTGTCGGAGCCGGACACATCGAAGCCGGCTTGTTTGGCAATGAGCGCCAGCGGCCCGATACCGGTACCGCCGATGCCTGAGAAAAATATATGCATGGTAGTAGTATAGAGCAGATGGCTCTAAGCAGGAAAGGGGTCTATTGCCCGCGCTGCAGTAAGTTGGTAATCTGTATGCAAGAGGTAAGCATAAGTGTCGCAGAAGCTGAAGCGTAAGGTGTTCCG
>JBGTNV010000113.1:0-5518 GCA_041742875.1 Saccharimonadales bacterium (SeqCode)
TTCGGTCAAATAGAACAAAAAAGTTGCTAAAACACGAGTTTCGCACTTTTCCTCCGCCCCGGATCACACCTGACTGGCTGCAAACTCCCAATCCTCACTCACCATACCAACAGGTATGATTCAATCGGATTGAATGTTCTCGCTCAGCCAGCTGCAATCCGGCATCGAAGGCTAAGTGCGAAACTCGTGTACAATAGCGGTATGGCAAAGAAAATTCGTGATGATTTGTGTGCCGATGTTGTTTTAGGCGTCGGTGCCCATGCCGACGATCTGGACTGTAATGCCGCCGGTACGATCGCCCGGCTGGCAGCCGAGGGCGCGGAGGTCTATTATTTGATCCTTACGGATGGCAGCAAAGGTACGAAAGATCCGGATATTACCGTCGAATCATTAGCCGCGATGCGGCAGCAAGAACAGCGAGATGCGGCAAAGCTGCTTGGCGTGAAGGAAGTGTTCTTCCTGGGTTATGAAGACGGTGCACTGGAAGTCACCTTACAGCTAAAAAAAGACATTGTGCGTTTCGTCCGCCGGCTCAAACCGGATGTTATGATCGCTTTCGATCCGACATTCGTATACGATGCCCAACAAAGCTTTATCAACCACTCCGACCATCGGGCTTGCGGCCAGGCAGTGCTTGATGCCGCCTATCCGTTGGCTCGCGATCACCTGACATTTCCTGAGTTGGCCGCCGAAGGCCTGACGCCGCACGCAGTCAGGACGCTGCTGCTGACGAACTTCGTAGGCCAGCATTATTTCGTGGATATTTCTGACACTTTCAAGCTGAAGCTGAAGGCTATAGCAGCGCATACCAGTCAAGTACCGGATCCGGCAGAGATACATGCCAGGTTTCGTCAGCGTGCCGAAAAACTCGGCAAACAGACCGGTTGCGAGTATGCCGAGGGTTTTGTGCGACTTGACATCGGTATTTGTGCTTAGAACCTGTTCAAGATCTCTCCTCTTACATACGGCTTCTAGCGGTTAGTTCGCGAATGACTTTCAGGCGGCTGCGGTGAAGTACTCAGTAAATTTAACAGCCGCAAGACGCTCTCCACACCCGGCAAATGAAAGCGCGCCCGGGTTTCGCTGCCGCCGACCTTGATGGTATAAGCCGATTCCGGCAGGGCGCCGAACATGTCTTCGTCGGTGTAGTCGTCCCCGATAGCCAGTACGAAATCAGCACCGCTGCCGGCTAGCATTTCATCAGCTACTACGCCCTTGCTTATGTTGCGCGGTTTAATCTCGATAATCTTGTTGCCGTTGAAGATGCCGATGCCGCTATTGGAGCCGACCACCGCATTCAAGTCGTGTCTCAGGTTGGCGTTGCGGGCGTAGGCCAGCTCCGGCTGTACATTGCGATAGTGCCAGACTAGTGCGAAATTTTTTTCTTCCACCTGCGCGCCGGGGGTGCGTTCGGCGTAGCGTTCCAGCAGCGGCAACAGGGCGGCTTTGTGTTCTTGGAGGGACACGTCCTCCTGCGCCCATTCGCCTCGTTGCCGTATCCAGGCGCCATGCTCGGCCGCCAGAGTTACGGGCAAGCGGCCGAACCATGTATCCAGCGCTTGGCGCGGCCGGCCGCTTACGATACAGACTTCGGTGGCGGGTAATTTTGTCAGACGGCCCAGCAGTTCCATTAGTGAGCGATCCGGCATGGCGTCTGCCGGATGATGGCTCGGTACGAAGCCGTGCAGCGTGCCATCGTAATCTAATAGCAGCAGACGCCGTTTTGCCTGGCGGAAATCGTGCAGCATCCGGGTTTGGTCTCGCTCTGCCAGTCCGGTCCGGCGTTGTTCAATTTTCATCTCTTGGGCGTATTCGAGCTGTTCAATAAAATCTTTGGCCCAGCGTGTTACCGTATAGCGTGATATGCGGCGCTGCATTGACTGCAAGCGGCTGCGCTGTTCGGCTTTCGGCATGCGCAGAGCGGTCCGGATTGACTTGACGATCGAGGCCGTGTCATTTGGATTGATGCGCAGGGCCTCGGGCAGTTCATCGACGGCACCGGCCATCTCACTGAGTATCAGGACGCCGGTTTTACGCTGTTTGGCGGCGATGTATTCTTTGGCGACCAGGTTCATGCCGTCGCGCAGCGGCGTTATCAACGCGACATCGGCTTTAGCGTACAACGCGACTATCTGATGGAACGGCAGGTTTCGGAACTGGTACGATATCGGTGTCCAGTCAACGGCACCATATACGCCATTGATACGGCTGACGGTTTGCTCAATCGTGTCGCGCAGGTCTTTGTAGGCTTCAACTTCGACCCGCGATGGTACTGCCACGACCAGCAGGATGACTTTTTTGTGGTGCTTCGGGTATTGCTTTAGGAATTGTTCGAATGCTTCCAGCCGATTCATTATCCCTTTTGAATAATCCAGCCGATCGATCGAAACGATTATTTTCTGACCTTTGTATGAACTTTCGAGTATTTTTATTTCGGCCCGGACTTCAGGCGTTTCCAGGGCGGTCACGAACTTCTTGTAGTCAATGCCGATTGGAAAAGAGTCAACAGCCACACTGCGGCCGTAACTGTTGGTCGTATTGAGCGCAATCATGCCACGCCTGTGCTCGTGTCCGAGCGTGCGCAGCACGCTGCTCATAAAGTGCCGGGCATAGTCGTAAATATGGAAGCCGACCAGGTCTGCGCCAAGCAATCCTTGCAGTATTTCTTTGCGTTCCGGCAATAGCCGGAAAATTTCGAACGATGGAAATGGTATATGCAGGAAGAAACCGATTGAACTACCCGGCAATCTACTCCTTAGCAATCGCGGCAATACCATCAATTGGTAATCGTGAATCCAAATAGTCGATGCCGGGCCGGCGTGCCGGGCAACAGCCCGGCTGTATAGTTGGTTGACTTGCCGGTAGGCGGACCAATATTCGCTGCTATGTACTGCCAGCGACTGAAAATAGTGGAACAGCGGCCAGATAGTGTCATTGCAATAGCCCTCGTAGAAAAGCCTGATCTGTTGTCGTGTCATGAATACCGGATAACAGCCGTAAGAGCGCAATGTGCGGGTAATTGCCGTTCTGTCGGCGGTTGTCAGGTCGTCTGAGGCAATTGCCGGCCAGCCGATCCACAGCCGTTCGGCACTGCCGGTATCACCGGTACTCCCAACATCCAGTGAAGACATAGCAGTCGCCAAACCGCCGCTACTAGGCGTATATGTCAGCTTGCCGTCTACTTTAGCTACGCTTACCGGCAACCGGTTCGAAACTATCAGGAATTTGAATTTACCCATAGACCTGTGTTTGTACTGCCTCTCGATTAGTTCAGTACTGTCCCATAGTATACAACATCGCTGCTGCTACAGATCGTGGGCCTGACCCACCCCCACTTCTTTCTTCCCGGGGCACGCTCCGCGCGGCGTGGCCTGCGGCCACTCCGGCTGCACTCGGCAGTCCAGTCCCCGGGAAGAAAGAAGTGGGGGTGGGTCAGAGATCGTGGGTATCGGTGCCGAGTTGTTCCAACATAGCGGCCAGCTCGGGCGTAGGCAAGTTGGAGCAATCAATCTCACGCTGCAGCGCGATAACATACCCTTGCATGATGCGTTTGACACGCAGGGCGTCGTTGCGCTTAAAGGCGTTGACGACAAACGGTTTTTCGACATTAAATACCCGGCTGACGATTTTGACCGAACCGAGTATCGGACCGATGCTAACCGTGACATTCAGCAGATCCTCGATGCGAATACTCATAACTTCGGCCATGCCGAAGAACGTGCGGTGTATCACCGTTAATTTGGCACGGTCAAGCGTGATAGTATCCGGAAAAAGCTTGAACGGGAAAAGTGTTGTGGCTGTACAGAGCACTTCATGTGAGCCGGCGATGGCTTGCTGGAATTCTTGTTTGACTTCCTCGGTAGAAGGATTGTGTGCTTCACTGCCACGATGGGCCGGCGGTGAATACTGGAACGGAATAGTCGGTGAAATCGGTTGTTGCTGCGGGGTTTGCTGCGGGTTCATTCTGCCTCCTGGGTACACTTAGTATATGCCAGGACTATCCGCGTGACTGTGAAGAATTATACCAAGAACCCATTGCACATCTCCCCTCTGTTAAGTGAAACCTACGCTGGTGAGTGCCAGGTGTTAGTTCTTGGAGGAAGCGTACCTTCAGGTACGCTGACGAGTAAAACTGACGCCTGGTGCCGCCAGTGTAGGTTGAAGCTGGAGGGGGATATGCAATGAGTTCCAAGGTGTTTCTCGGAACCGTCCCACCAAAAGTATGATCCGCATAGAGGGACAGCAAACATTAGGCATACAAGCAAACCAAGTGTATAATCAAAGACGTACAACGAAACTAAAAACCTAAAAAATTCCAAAAAGGGATCATTACGATGTCCAAAGGTAAAAATATCCGGAAAGCAGTCAAAAAGCCCAAAAAAGCAGCGCAACAGCAAATCGAATACCGGGTTGCCGGCTTCTAGGTAAATTCCGGACACCTTTCATACCCATTCTTGATCTATTGCAGCGCCTGTCTGCGGTTCAGCCCCGGCTCGCACCCGTTTTTTCCAGTAAGCACCGGCCGAGCAAGGGAAGCGAAGGATATAGACAAGCCTAAAGACCTGTCTATATCCCTTCTGCTTCACTCGCAAGCCCCAAAAAGTCCTTGGGGCGAAAAATGCGAACGTAGACCAACATGCAGGCCAGAACGCAGACCAGGCTTCAGCCTCAAGCAGTTTACCTGAACTAAGGCAAGCAAACCTGCGTTCGAGCCCTGCCAAAGGCAGGTTTTGTTTTTAGGAGGCTATACTTAGCCGAAAACTGACAGCAGACTTTGCAGTGTGTTGATAATTAGATTGAAAAACGCCAACAACAAGCCCAACATAGATTGCAGAAACGTTATAATGATGTCAAGTAAGCTGCTCAAGAAGTCCATATTCCCAGTATAACAACTTTTCCTTGACTTGTTGCTAATGGTTTGGCTATTATGAAAATAGGAATATAAAACGTAGATATATGATTATAACTATAGTGGCGTAAATGCTGCCGGCAGTCTTGTATCCGTATACAAACAAGAATACTGCGGCACGGTCCAGGCGGGTAAGACCATAAGACCTAGCGAAAAGCGTTTACGGGCTGGCAGGTCATACTGCGGTAAACTGACAGATCATAAGGGATCCATAAGTACAAGGAGAACAGCAACCAATGAAATTGCCAATTAATAAAGCATCATCGAAAAAGCCGCGCCTTCTCCTGCTTAAGCTAGCTGACTTCTCTAAGAAACATGTTGCTGTTTTTGCCGTGGTATTTGGAGCGATCGGCGGTATTATTTTACTGAATAACTCGTCGGCCGGACCGCCGGCTCCAACCGTCTACCTGACTCCCGACACCAAGACGATACCGGCTAATACCGATTTTGCCGTCCAGGTTCGTGTGGATAGCGGCAGCACCACCGTAAATGCCGTCCAGGCAAACTTCAGCTATCCGGCCGACCTGGTAGACTTTGTAAGTATTGACGCAGCAGGAACTGCCTTCACAACCGAAGCCCCTTCAACCGGCGGCAACGGCACTGTCTCGA
>JBGTNV010000114.1:0-3798 GCA_041742875.1 Saccharimonadales bacterium (SeqCode)
TGTTCGTTGCCCGCCATTACGTTGTCTGATTACCGGAGGCGGCATGCCGCGAAACGCGCCATGCCGCTCAAGCCCAGCGATGATTCCCATTACTTCGGTGGGCGGCATATCGTATAACTCACCGATGCCGTAGGCATCAAACGCCCCGTCGTCACGCGTCCGGGCAGGAGGCTTCGGTTTAATTTTGGGCTTTACCCGCGTGGAGGCTGTACCTGTTTTCTGATCCGTACGCTCAGTACCACGAGCTGAGATCAATGCTACTGTCGCCAGTTCCTCGCCATCTTCGGTAGAAGCAGTATCGGCTGGCTGCGTAGAGGCATCGGAACCATCGCCCGTTTCATGTCCGGTGTTGTCGGTATCGGCATCAACATCTGCAAAATCAGCCGCTTCTAACTGTTCGAGGGTTTTGCCATTGTAATGCGGATCATACTCCGCAAGTGCCCGCATGACCGCTTTTACGACTGATTTCTTAAGCCCTAACTCCCACTCGGAATGACCAGGTGCGTAGTCGTGAACAACCTTGGAAAGCGCGACATTACCTATCCCTATCCTGTCACCGGCATCGTCCTCACCGAACCTCGTACACTCCCCGACAATCCGCCCCACCAAGGGTATTAACCATACGCTCAGAGCCGTCCGTGCGCGCTCAGCCTGTACCACGTCCAGCTTTGCGGCGGCCATACCGGCAGGGTTTCCGGGCGATTGCCGATCCGCCGCAGCCTGGTAGGCCGCGGCGGATTCCCCTGCTACAAGCCGGCTTACTAACTCCGCAAACTCTTCATCGGTTGGCATTTCATAATCAGTGGCTTCACTGTATGCCCGCGAAGCGGCGTGCGCCGGATCGCCCAGCAATAACGGCCCCTGCCAATCCAGCGGCAGATGGTCGCGGTCGTGCCGGCGGCGGCGCCATACCGCGCGCTTATGCCGCTCATATACCTCTTTCGCCGCTTCAGGGTCATTGATCGGGTAGCCATTTTGGTAGGCCTTAACTACCGGATCATCTAAATGGCTTGCGATCACGCCGATTATCTCTTCCTCATCCCACTCGTCCTCATATCGCCTGGCATGAGCTACAAGCCTTTTAATACTTCTAAGCGCCCCTCGATGGCGTAAATAAGTGGCAACTACCGCCCCAATGCGCCTAAAGTATAAGCTCTGCACGTCTGTAAGCGATATATCGTCGAGCCCGTTGCCGGGAACTATTTCTGCCATGATCCGCGCCAGCGTCCGCGTCTTGTCGGGTTTGTAGTTAATTAAGGTCGGCCACTCACTAACAAACCAATTGACCCTTTGTTTGAAATCCGGCCACCCGGCTGCCCGTCCGGCGGCGTAAAGCGGCTGCAACCGTTCCTGCACCGACTCGGGCGCCAGCGTCAAAACATGCGCGTTGTTGTTTACTGCGCGGGTACTGTCGATTCCGAGGGCTTCTAGGTTGACGAACTTTTCTTCTACGCTTATGCCGCCGTGCCGCCATAGGCCGGGAGTAGTATTCATAGCGCGTGCTTGATCAATTCCGTGCCGGAATAAGACACGCTGCACCCCTAGGAGCTTCTTTGGCGGAGGCAATAGCCTAGTATGCTGTTGATCCAGATATACACCAACGTCCAACCTGCCCATTAGCCCGTAAAGTTTTTCGCGGGCAGCATTGATTTCCGGCAAGCGATGGCCGGCGAGACCATGCCCGCGCATATCTTCCCCGCCTGCTTTGATCAAGCGGTTGAGATAGCCGAGCCGTTCGCTCTCATCTGCGGGCTCCGGCCACTGAAAGCCGATACTTTCCAACATTCCTCTGTCATCAGGCCCAACCGGCCGTTCCAGCAAATCCAGTTCAGCCTCGGTGAGAGGTTGAAAATGTCTTTCTGTAGCTAAAAGCCGTTCTGTCACGGTGTATTACGCGGTTGCCGCGTCCCTAAGTTTAGGCAGTATGTTTTCCTCGACGTATCCGGCCAAATCCTTTGTGCCGAAATGTCCGCAGAGCTTCATCAGCGTTGCTTCGGCATTATCCGAAGTATCTAGGCTGACCATACCGCTTAACTCGAATACCAGCAACACCGCCAGCCGTTCCTGCTCCGATAACGCTTCTAGCTGGTTATCGATGGCGGAGCGTTGCTCTGATCTTTCATCAACTTGTACGAGTGAACGCCCTTGCTTTCTCCGCTTATACAGCTCAACTCGTAAACCAAGGTCCGGACGTCTTTGCCACCGTAAAGCAACCTCCTTTATCACGATGTCTGGTATTGACGCATTATCGCGCCATCGGTCTTTTAAATTGCGGTAGCCCTCAACCCAACGGTAAACCGCTTTCTCTGCCGAGCCGGTTGCCGGATTGGGGTGACGGCTAGCGATTTCACTGAGGACAAAATCCTCCACGTCTTCGTGTTTCGCAAAGTTGGTACGGAGCAAACCAAGGCATTCTTCGTAGCGCTCAACCGCCAGTTCAATGTCTGACGGCGTACGGAAAATAATGAGGTTAATCGTAGCTCTGCTGATAGATGAATAGTTATTATGTAGCGCATTTACGTCATCAGGGCTGGAATAGTTTGCAACACTAATCGGCCGGGAGACTCCTTTCTTCTTTATCGAGGTGACATCCTGCAAATATTGTTGTGCTATCTGCAAATCGCGCGGCCGGTGTCCTTCTACGCCCACGCCGATGTGTTCGCTATATCGGAAGATTGCCTTTATGACCGACGAGACAGCCCGGTCGAACTCATCGCCTAGTTCCTGGGCGATCTCTCCGAATCTTTTATCCTGGCGTAATTCATTGGCCAGCAGTGCTACATATTCCTCGGCAGTACGGTTCCGCCCATCCAGATTAAAAGCGTTCAGCTTTAGCGCGCTCCGCAGCATAGCGAGCGCCGCCCCGGCATCACTTTCCGGTAACGGCTGCAGTTCGTTCATAGATTCAGTTTCGCCGTCCTCCGCTAGCCCGATAGTGGCGGGCTGTGAATCAGCCAAGGGCGTAAGCTTACCCAGGGTTCGTTCAATGATTTTCCTCACCCCTATAACCGACAGCCCGTGCATGTCCGCTATTGCTTTATAGCTAGCGAGCTCGTTGCCATCAAGGTGATAGAAGCTGGCGAGTATCTGTTTGTCTCTAGCGGGAATAGTAGCCGCCTCCGCTAAGTGCCGGACCGCCAGATCACGCAGCCCTTCCATGTCCAACAATTCCGGTATATCCGCCCTCATTTTGGCTAAATACACTAGCGGACTTTGATATGGAACATACGGAGGCACACCTTCGGCCCAAGCCGCGTAATCAAAATCACTGGAGTGTATACGCTCAGTCAAGATTGCCAGGCTCGTCCGGCCTCTGCTTAAAGCTGCCTTAACTGTACCTGGAGAAATTCCCAGCTTCGCCGCGATTTGTTTATCGTTAAAACCCTGCCAGCCTTCGTCTCTCCGCGCCTGCATAACCATTGCCGCGGTCGGATCCAGCATAGCCATAGCCCTTTCACGGGCGATTAACGACCGTATATCGTGCGCAGGCACAGTCTCCAGCTCCGCCTCGTGAGTAGCAGGAGTAAGGTAACGGTCCAGCGTCGTACTGAGGTCTTCGACCTTGCCGCTCCCGATCAAACTTTTGACCTTTATTGCTACGCCCTGTATTCTGGCGCCGGCGTACGTGGTGTCCCATACCTCGTCCCTCCCGGAAGGGTCGGCCGCACCGATTTCTTCCAATGTCGCCCCTCTCACGAACTGCCGCACGTTCGAGGCACGCAACTTCATAGCCTCCCGTTTTTTTCCGGCAGCAACAGGAGCGGCGTGCGCTACATATAATCCGCAAACGGTAGTTGT
>JBGTNV010000115.1:0-4866 GCA_041742875.1 Saccharimonadales bacterium (SeqCode)
ATACTAGAAATACTATGGTAGTGAATTTAGGGAATTGAGAATCGGTGGGATATGGTTGAGAAGCGATAATACAGAAAACAGGCGCCTCAATAAGCTGAGAAGCGCCTGTTTTATTTATCAGATTCCCTACGTTTAGTTCAACCTAGAACCAGCCGCCGAAGAATGAGAATAGCCTGTGGAAGAAGTGGTTCAGGAAAGAGAACAGCCGGTCGAAGAATCCGCCCAGGCCGCCACCGCCACCGCCACCGCCACCGCCGTAGCCGTTGTTATTGTGGTTTTTTACCCACTCTTTACAGTCTTTGCGGCTTTCGAAGTTATGGCTGTACGATTGCCAATTTTTACAATCTTTGTTGCTGGTCGGATATGAGTTGTTGGACGACTGTGACTGACTGTTGCTTTGGGCGCTAACCGCAACTGGCGCGCCCAGTACAGTCACCATACTTACAGTAGCCATCAGCAGGGCTATTTTCTTCCCAAACTGAAGGTCCCTTAGCGATCCGATTACATTTATGCGCATACATTTTCCCCTTGCCTAACGGCATATTACAGTCATCAATCTTCGTTACCCTACCTATTATACTGGTTATGTATATAGTAATTGCCTGATTGTCGACAATAGTTTCCACAGGTAAAATCCAGACTCTTGCGGTAGAATGGCTGATCTTAGCCGAATTTCAGTGGTAAATAAGGCTACGTAATAATTCGTCCAGCCTAACCCTCATCTGTTAAGGACATAATCGTACTACCGGCTAACTGACGCCTGCCGTGTGTCGCGGCGTACTTCGAGGGCTAGTGAAGCAGTACCGATACAGAGCAGCAAGAAAGCGTATACCGCCAGGTTTTCCGCGATATACCGGATCGACTCCATCAACGATGCCAGTAGTGATGTGATAATGATGCCGCCGAACATAGCCAGGGCCAGCGCGAACGTCTGCTGACTCGGCCAACGACGCCATATTGCCGCTATGGCATAGCCTAACAATGCCAGTTGCCCGACTTCTACCGAGAATAACGCCAGGCCGCCGATAGCGGCGACACCGGCTACTGCCCATGTTGATATTTTCCGCCCGGACTGGGCGACGGCAGGAGATGTCTTCATTCTCGGCTTCATCTTCTCCAGCATGGACTGGCGTTGGCGCAACTTTACGGAGGGTTTCGGTGATTGCTGAGCAGATGGCCGGGGCAGGGCAGTCTGCTCCGATGGCCGCGCCGGCGCCGGACGAAGTGATGCGGATGGTACATGAGACACAAGGTGACCGCCCACCGGTTTGACCGGCTCACCGACCGCCTGCGCCGGCCTAACCTGGTGCTTCTGGTGAGTCTGATACTTCAGATGCAGCGGACCTGCTGGCGGCCGATAAGCATGTGTGAGTGCGGCTGTAAGCTTTTGTTTTGGCACGGAACGTACCGGCAGCATGCCGTCGATTCCACCGACAGGCCGCGGCCTAACCTTAGAAGCTATGCCGGAGGGGGCCGGTTTCGGTGCCATGGCAGCAGGCCGCCGCGACAATCGCGTTAGACGCGGCGCCGCAACAACGAACGGATCTACAACCTGCTGTTTCATAGGCCTATTATCCCTTAATTCCGCTCAGGCGTATATGCTTCGTTGCGATACAGCGACATTGCCGGATAATCGGCTACCCGTGTGAGGTTAGCCTGCTTATCCAGATAATCATAGGTAAGGTAATCGTTATCTTTTGCCAGAATAATATATTTTACATCGAGATCCGCCAGCGTAGCGCCAAGACTTCTGTCATTATCTCCGGCCACCGCCAGCGCACCGGTGATCCGGCGTGTAGCAGGCGAGGACCTATCCAACGCCGCACCGTCCAATTCCGGATTGTCGCTAATAACAACCGGTTTATCGAAAAAGTTCCGCGCCGGATTAGCAATCAACCGCCCGGCGAAATCCATGTGCATGTACATATGCCACGGGAGGAACAGCGTCCGAAAATCGTCGGCATCGTCATTCAGCCGCTCATTCACGGCGTACCATCCCTCCGGATACTGCACCGCCTGCAACTGACCTTTAGCACCCCATACCATCGTCGGCGTCAGGGCAACCGGCAGCGCCAGCAATAATCCGGCAACCGCACCAGCCCAAGGCTGCATACTCTGCCGCTTCCCCAGCATACGCACTACAGCCACAAAACCGGCAGCTGACAACACCCCATACCCCAGCGCTACCAACATGGCGAACTTATGCGGCTCACGATATCCGGCATAGAACGGCACATGCACAGCCAGCCATTCGCCGCCAACCCCCGCCGCCAGAACGGCGCCGGCTACCACACAACCGCCAAATACCGCCACCTCACCGCGCCTGCTATGCCGCCAGCCGCTTACCGCGCCCGTTACCACCAACCCCAACAATACTAGCGCCAGCCCGATCCACAGCCACTGCGGCGTCATACCAGCATACTGCGGCATTATGTACAACCCGTGCCCTTCACCCCAGAAACCCTGCAACCCCAGGACATTGCCAATCCGTTCGGCAGCGTTGCTGCCGGTAGTGGCAAACGCTTGCCGGTCACCGCCCGTAAACCCGGCCACAGTCTGCGCCGTCGGACTCGCCCCGGCCAGCGCCGGAACAAGCCAGTAGCTGCTCGCAGCCAGCCACGCCGTCGCCGTAACCGCGGCATAGCGCGCTAACCGCCATTGCCGCCCCGGACTGTCACGGACGCGCCGCTGCCGCCAAAATTGCAGCGCCAACACCAGCGCCGCCAGTATCATCGCCGGACCGATGCTATGGATTGATACGATACTTACAACCACCGCCCAACCGGCCAACGCCAAAGCCGGCTTCCAGCCGGGCCGCGCGGCGAATACCACTACCGACCGCGCCAACCACGGCAGCAGCGCATAGCCGAAGAGCACCGCATACTGCCCGGCCATGAGGCGGCCATACGTAAACGGATTGACCATGTACAGCAACCCGGCAAAATACAACACCATGGTCTGCGGCACCGCACTTCGGGCAGCAGCCGTCCCCCGAACTGTCACAATATCCAACCATCCGGCCTTCGCCCGCTCAACCGGCCCCATCATATGTTTCACTAATCGGTGCATACCGTAGCCCGACAGCAGCAATATCGAAAACAGCATCAGCTTTTGGATAAGATCAGCAGGCAGCGCTAAATCCAGCACATGCAGCAACACCCGGAAAACATAGCTGCTCGTCACCTGCGCCGGCATGCGCAACTCCGGCGTAAACACCATATCCAGCGTCAGGATATATCCGGGCAGCAACAGCGGCCCCAGAACCAACAACGCTACAGCTGCATACACCCACACCGCAGTAAGTATGCGCACCCGCCGCAGTAAAGGCAGCGTTCTATTTATACTCTTTACGATTCGCACCTACCCATTATATGCCGTAAGAGCCGCCGCGCCCATTTCTAAAAAATTGTAGCATGGTGTTGACAATAGACACATATTCGTCATATAATTGTTATAATAAAAGTTATAACTTACGCTAGAAGTCACTAGAAGATAGGGTAAAAAGCCATGAACACGGCAGTAATAAACGTCAAGACCGATCCCGAAACCAAGCAGCAGCTCAAAGCCTTCGCCGATAACCTGGGTTTGCCGGTCAGCGCCCTCATGAACGCGATGATCCGGCAGATGCTCCGCAGCGGCCGGGTAGAGTTTAGTACGGCTCTGGAACCTACGCCTTATCTTGAAGAGATCATGCGTGAGGCCGAAGCCGACTATAAGGCAAACCGCAACATCACTCACACTCATAGCACTAAAGAGGCACTAGCCCACCTAGACAGCCTGACGAAATAAACTCATGGCAACCTCCACGATACGCATCGTCTCCCATACTGGTATACTGAAAGCATGTCTGTAAACCAACTCCGTCTTCCAATCCAACAGCACGTGCTTCAACGCGTGCTTCGTGAGCATGGTGTAGTGCGGGCAAGCGTCTTCGGCAGTTACGCTAGAGGTGATGCTACTCCGGAAAGCGACCTGGATTTGTTAGTGGAGCTACAAACCGGACGAAGCTATTTGGATTTAGGCAGTCTGCAATACGAATTATCCCGCAAAATACCTTCGGGAGTGGATGTGGTTCTAGAGAGCAGCTTGCGCAAACGGATCAGACCTTACATCGAGCGGGAAAAAGTTGAGATTCAGCTCGGTGAATAACCAAGTTCGAGATAACGCGTTGCTCGGAGAAATACTCGACGAATTATCGGTCATTGACCGTCGTGTAGCCAAGGGAAAAAATGCCTACGATGCAAGTGACGAGCTAAAGGATTCCAATTGCAATGAGACTCATAACCCTGAGCGAGCTGCTAGGCGCCTTGAGTAACGAGTTCTATAACACATATCCCGATATTCCAGTTTCAAGTATACGTGGCCTGCGGAATATTCTTGCCCACCAATACGGCGCCGTAGACTTTGAACGGCTGTGGAATATCATCGATAAGGATTATATCGAACTCGTTGTCCGCCTCAGAGAGGTAGCCAAACAACGTCGCGTTCGATAGAGCCAGGCAAAACTAGGCCGGCAGTTGGATTTACTAGAGGAGAAATAATAACTATGGCAACTTGGAAGCAGCACAAGCAAGAATTAATGAAAAACCTTAAGTTCAAGGGAGCATAAGATGCGCTTGAGCCTGAGTACCAGATGGCCAATGCCTTCATAAAGGCCCGCATCGGCAAAAAGATGACACAGACAGAAGTAGCCGAAAAAGCCGGAGTTAGCCGGACGGTAATTGCGCGGCTTGAGAGCGGTACCACTAACCCAACAGTCAGCACAGTTAACCGGGTAGCGGCTGCACTCGGTAAAGAGCTGCGACTAGTCGGCAACCGGTAGAACCCACACAAAGACTTTTCAAAAGCAGTACAAAAAACTCCCCG
>JBGTNV010000116.1:0-9800 GCA_041742875.1 Saccharimonadales bacterium (SeqCode)
ATTCACCTTCGTGCGCATAGTGCGATAGCAGCTTCTTGTCCGGCAGGTTATTATTATACATAACAACGTCTATACATGGTGCGCCGACCATGTCTTCTATTACGCTTGCGTAATCATGCACGCCGAACCCGTCTGTTTGCCCGGGATTGGTCACTAAGTTACAGACGTAGACGACCTTTGCGGTCGTGTCAGAAAGGGCTTCACGTACACCAGAGACCACTAGTGCCGGACCAATACTGCCATATATATTCCCCGGTGCAATAACTACCATATCGGCATTGCGGATCGCCTCGTCGGCTGCGGGGTTAATCTTGCAATCCGGATCAAGAAAGAGGCGTGGACGGCTTGATCCGAACTTGACATGTCCAATGATAAATTCCCCTTTCTCGATCGTACCATCAGGATATTCCATGCAAAGTTTGGCATCGTCAAGTGTAATAGGTTCAACTTGGCCAACTATGTTCAACACTTCTGCCGCCAGCTCGGTCGCCTCACCGAAACTACCGGTCATTTTCTCGAGCGCAGCCAGGAACAGGTTGCCGAAGGCATGTCCCTTCATACTGCCCTCGGTGAAGCGGTAATTGAATAAATCACGAACCCGTGGCGAATTGGACAATGCCACGAGACACTGGCGGACATCACCGGGGGGCAGGATACCAAGCTCGTCACGCAACAAGCCGGTAGACCCGCCATCATCTGACATATTTACCAACGCTGTGATGTGCTGCGTATAATGTTTGAGTCCGCTGAGAAGGACGAAACTGCCGGTACCGCCGCCAATAACGACGATACGAGCACCAGGAACCCGTGGGCTAAGCGCCATGGCCGGACGGGTTAACGGTATCATGATTGGCATTGGGGTCGGGCACGTAAACGGCAACATCTTCGACCAAGCCAAAACCTCGCTTTTCGTAAGCACGGACAGCATCCGGACGCGTCGGCTCCGTGGTCAACATAATTGCAGGTGAATTGTTCGCTTCAGCATAGTCGGACAAATACTGCAGCATGCCGTCTAGCTCTCCGCAGCCTTTGGGACCCCGGGCGTTTTCGTCAACTACTACGTCTTCAATCATCAACCGTCCGTCGGACAATTCGACAAACGTCAGTGTTGCGGTAATTTCATTCGTACTTGGGTTACGGGCTAGCAGTACGTGCGTTGCCTCGTTTTCTACGGCTGCTGCGAGTGTACCGCGGATACGGTCGGCCGGCGCTTCAGTTGAACCGAAACTACTAACAGACTGATCTCCGAATACTAGCGTCGCATCAGCTGCCGGGAGCACCGCCCCATTTGATTCGGTAAAGGCCGCACCTGCTAGCACTTTTGTACCAAGCGGAGTTTCAATACGGTTCGGTTCCAGCCATGCTACGGCTAGTACAGTCTCCTGTCCTAATACCTCAGATTGTATATCCATTGGGTGTTCGATTGTAGTCATTTATTAGATCCTGTTTAGCTTATACTATTTCAAGTACTTTACCATAATACTGCCGGTTTGTAAATAACAGTATCGCCCTGCTGTATAGCATTATCGCTCGTATTTCTTAAACGCTCTCATGCGCTGGACAACAGGAGGTATAGGAGGAGTAGGAGGATCTGGTGAAATACGAGATATTGCGGGAACGGGTTGAGGGCTGGGAGTAGCGGATGCTTTGGGTTTTGACTGTTCAGGGCTCTGAGGTTTGCTTTCAGGTAACTGGCCTTGCCCGACGCTATCATTACTGACTTTTGACGGTTCCGAGCCAAGCGCCCTAGCTAATGGCTCCCGGCCCTGCAGCTCTCGCAAGTACCGGGCGAACCAGATAGCGCTCGGGCGAACGGTTCGCTTCATGCCGTTCTGTCGGTCGACAGCGATCAGGCCGAACTTCGGCCACCAGCCGAATTTCCACTCGAAATTATCAAGCAGGCTCCAGTGCATATAGCCACGAACATCAACACCTTCGCTCATGGCGCGTTGCATTGCTACCACCGACTGTTCTATCCACCATTCACGGTACTGGTCATTGCGGTCGGACACCCCGTTCTCGGTCACGATAATCGGTTTTTTGTAGCGGGCCCAAGTCCTGACTAATATCGGGTAGAGGCCTTCCGGTTCCATATAAAAGCCGACATCGCTTAACGGCACCGCGGGGTTGATCCGCCTAATCATGGGGATTTTGAACTCATTACCTTGCATACGGGTGGGATCCTGCCGGTCAAATACCATGCCTTTGTAATAGTCAGTGAAGTAATAGTTTATACCTATAAAATCCATATACCTTCTTGAGCGGTTCAGGAACCACCAATTCCAGAAATAGCGCATGAATTTCGTAACCATGCCATCAAAAACGTTATGCGGCCGCTGTGCCTGGACGTTGCCAAGCTGTGCGGCAAGGCCAATATGCAGGCCAGGATTTTGGGCCTTGAGGATAGTGTAAGCACGTCGGTGGGCCTGGGACAAGTTCCAATAGACCTTGGCAAATGTCAACGGGTTTGATTTTTGTGGCGGCCATTCACTCATCAAGTAGCTAAAGGCGGCGTAAACATTGGGTTCGTTGAGTGTCAGTATATATTTGAGCTTGCCGCCGTACTCCTCGCCGATTTTACGAACGAAGCGGTCGAAGTAGGCCAGGTTTTCTTTTTTCTCAAGCCCGCCCTTGTCGGTAAACCAGGTCGGCATCGTTGTATGCCATATATTCAGAATCGGTTCGATGCCGCGTTCGCGCAAGGCATCGATGTAATCATGGTAATGGGCGATGGCTTCTTTGTCCCAAATGCCCTCTTCGGGATTGATGCGCGACCATTCAACGCCAAACCGGAAGCTATTGAATTGCAGCTTCTTGAGCAGATCAAAATCTTCCGGGTAGCGGTTGTAGTGGTCGACACCCTTGCCCGAGACGTAATTTTCGGGGTCTTGCGCCTGTTGCTTGATGTCTTCCCAATCCGGCAACCAGCCCAGCCGCTGCTCTGCCGTAGCCGCCAACTCTTTCGCCTGAGCCAGCTCCCAGACACTCCACTGGTTGACCGTACCGCCTTCTACCTGATGACTGGCGATACTGGCACCCCACAAAAAATCATCGGGAAACTTTTGCTGCGATATCATTCGCTTATTATACGCTATTCTTGCGCTAGCGGTCGGCTTGCTGCTGCCAAGCATTGTCACTTCTCTTGGGCAGTGCTATTGCTACCACCTCTGTTGGTTCTTTGACTTCAACCTGCCCCGATGATATAGTTATATTGACTTTTTGTGAGTCTCATGATGACTCCGATCAGTTGTTCTTCGATTTCGAGTGCCGAACCATGAGTACGCGCTCACTGATGTACCGGAGGTTCACTGTGTCAGATGACAGACAGATGAACGGACAGGTAGATGAAAACTCGGACGGACAGTCGGATATGCAGTCTGACGGACAGGCCGCCCCGCTGCTAACGCTGACCGCGAATATTGACCCGGAAGGTCACGCAGCCGCCACTATCCCCGTAGGATGGTGTATCACCCCTGCGCTCATCCAACGCCTCAAGGAGGGGAGGTACAGTAACCCGCACTTACTGTTGGTTATCCGCAATGTGCGGCAGGCTACTGCGGGCAATGTGGACTATCCGTCACCCGACGAGACCGGCCACTACCTTGTACCGCTGACACAAGAGCTCGTCTACGTCACCTTCACCCGGCCGGGAGCTAATGAGGTCATCCCCGTTATTGTCGATATCGACGACAGAGACTCGGCCAGGGCGGCGCATGGACTGGGCAGACCAGGTTCGACTGCTAGCCTAACAATGGACGGCAATCCCTGGACCCGCAATGAGAACTGGGGTGAGTTGGCGTGGATCGATCCGGAACTCAGGCTGGAAGTCTATGTACTACCGGAAATGTTCGCGGCTGAACCTAAGCCATGGATGAGCTCGCTGGTAGGCAGGTTTTACGAAGGAGGAGCCGGATACGACCAGTGCCATTTCCGGCGCCGCCTGATCACCAGCCTGCTCACAGTCGCGCCCTTCGTTGTGCTAGGCACTGTCTTTAAACTGCTTACCCTTGTGGCGGGATTGCTGCTGACCAGGAGGAGGTATAATCTCTACCACCTGGCACATCCGTTCCACGGCGAATGGTTGGGTGTCTGGGAAGAT
The DNA here is from genome assembly GCA_041742875.1 of Saccharimonadales bacterium (SeqCode). Taxonomy (GTDB): domain Bacteria; phylum Patescibacteriota; class Saccharimonadia; order Saccharimonadales; family UBA4665; genus JALQUD01. Next base: position 4,100 of record JBGTNV010000116.1, read on the forward strand.
GTCAGTTTTGAACACGACCACACGTACTGGTGGCATGACAAGCACGGCAACAGGCGGCCATGGCCGTTCTGGGTCTACAACCACGTGACGTTCCTGCTGCTGCCTGTCGCAGTTTTCGTGATCTTCAATTTTCCCGTCCATTACACCGGCAGTGATGAGACACGTCCGTGGATCGCACTAGGTTTGTGGGAAACCTACCTGTGGGTTGACGGCTTGTTGCTGGCGCTGGGGTTCGTGATGGGATTTTTGGCCATCGTGTTCTGCGGCATACAGTGGCTCTTTCATCAGTTGAAAGGCGTGGCACGGCTCGACAGCAAGCGAAAGGCGGCACAGCGAAGCGCGGAAGAGCGTCAGCTCATGCATCTGCACAGTGAGTTGCAAACAATGGTCTGTGACGGCACCCCGTCGGCTTCATCTTTGAAGTCGCTGCCGCGCAGTAAGCAGACTCTGGTCCTACTGTTCAGTGAGCTGAAGTCCAGGGTTTGCAGGCCGTTCGCTCGGTAACAGTACTCGAATCACTCGAAGTGGCTCTGGGAGGGTAGATGGCACTCCTGCCACCTACAAGCCAACCAACCTCCTGGCGGAGAATCAGTGACGTGTTTCGCCCTCACAAGCGAACTTCCAACACATCACTGCTCTTCTCCGTCCTACCCCTTCACAGATATTGCAAAAGCTGTGCTGATGAGCCGTAAACGGCGAAAGGGTTACTCTACACTATCCGTCGGTGTTTACTGCTACATCCAGTACAAACGGCTCACCGTCAACCGGCTGGATGAACGTCATCCCCTGCCCCTCGAAAAACTCTGCCAGACCGCCGTACATTCTCGCCCGCCACTCGTCTTTCCACGGCCAGTCATGGATCGGAATAATATAGCGCGGCTTTAACGCTGCCGCCAGGCGCGCGGCAGCGACCGTCGATCCCCATGGCGCTGTTACCGGCAACGCCAGAATCTCTTTGGTTTCAGTGAAATGATGGTTATCGCCGGGGTGTGTTAGCGCCCCCAGATAGTGCACGCCAATAGCTTCCGGCGTCTGGCCCCAGGGTTCGAGCGCTTCGTGCGGCGCGTCAAACAGCTCCATACCTTCCGGCGGTGCCGTACCGGCCTGTACACCCGCCTCCGATAACCGGGCCACGACCGGGCCGGGCGCCAATATCCGCACGTCAGGGAATCTTTTCGCGAGTTCCTGCACCAATGGCAGATCGAAATGGTCGGAGTGTTCGTGCGTCACGACGATATCGTCTAAATACTTCAGGTCAGCGTCCTTGATACAGGAAACACTCATTTCGCCCGGGTCGAGCAGGACAGTCCGGTCCACCGGGCCGGGCATCTCTACCAGCAGACAGGAATGGGCTAGCTTGGTAATCTTCATGCTGATTCCTCCTTCGTATTAGTTTTGACTACCGCCAGTATAGCTGATCTATCAGGGGGCGGACTGTAAAATAAGATACTTGGCTTCCATATTTTGCACATTGGGGAACAATTATACTGGCTGTAACTGTACTATATCGGCCGCGGTTTCAGTTTTAGCCGGTAGCCGATGTAGCTGGCGATGACGTGGACGGCCAGCCACAACACGATCAATAAGACATATTGTCTCAGCTCCAGGCGGACGAACAGCGCGGTAGCCAGCGCACCGCCAATGATGTAGTCGATTTGATCGAACGGAAACCAGCCGTGACCGGGGGCAATATTGAACTGGCGCTTGAAGAAGCTTTCCACGGCGTCACCGCCAAGTGCGCCAAGCCCGAAAAGCAAGCCGACGAGCACCGTCGGCAGCGCGGCATAATCGATGCTGCCCGCCACCCAGGCAGCCCAGCCAAACCGCCCCACCAGCCATTGCTGCAAAGCAAGCGTTAGTATGGCGGCGATAACACCGCAGACAATACCGCGCCAGGTTTTGTGCGGACCGAATATACGGCGGCCGCGCAGAGTCAACCCGCCGTCAATCGGCGCATCGAAGCGCTGCAGCCAGGAAATACGCGAAGCAAATATCGGCACCACGTTGGCGATACCGGCCGGCAGGAAAAACCAGAGCGCCAGCAGGATGTCGCTATATAAACTATACATGGCGCTGCTCCCGCTTCATACGGCGGCTGTAACGATTGAACTTCGGTGCAAGCACGCCGCGAATACCTGGCAGGCCAGACCGGAAGCCGGCGGTACGCAACAGTTCGACAAGCGTTTGCCGGGTAGGTGCAGCGCTAACCCTGCTGTAGGTCCGTCCCCATCCGTGCGGACTGTGCGCATCACTGCTTGCCGCCTCGGCCCATCCATGCCGTTCAGCCCACTGACAGGCTTTTTTAGTCTTGTTCTGGAAGATTGCCCGGCCATTACGGGTTTCGAGAATATCAACATCATCAGCGATTGACTCCAGTGCCGCCGCCGTCAAACCGCTTCGAACGGTTTCAAATGGATGCGGTACGTAAACCAGGCCGTTTTGCCAGCGGATAGCAGCCACCGTTTCGACGGCGCTCAGGCCCGGCTGGACGGCCTCCTGCAGGTAAAGCCCGATGATTTCGCCCTCCACAGCACGGATTTCTTCTCCGACAACGATACAATCGCCTAACGAGGCCTGCAACGACCGGGCGAAATCTATCCGGTCATGGTCTGTAACAGCAATAAAATCCAACTTACCGGACGCAAACATTGCCCGGTAATCACGCTCCGTCAATCCGCCGTCCGGCGAAGCAACCGAGTGCGTATGCAAGTCTACTCGTACAACTTTATGACCGGACGGTCTCATAATCGGATCGCCCCGCCTTCATTCCTCGTCATTACGAGTCTCCGGCAACGCGGACACACACGCTTGCGGAGGCGTAATCTGAATAAATTTGAAGCATGTGGAAGTCTGTTCACGGCAGTCGCCCGCTAATGTGTAGCTAATCATGATCACTGCTATTGTATCACGCGGGTTGGTCAACGTCAGACAACAGTATTGCCAAGCGCCTTTAGCAAAGCCTTGTCAAAAGTAGCCACTTCCGATGTCCCGCCCATTTCATGCATTGCCAACAGCAGACAGTCAACGAAATCAAGTCGGCTAGCCGTAAACCGCTCCAATGCTGCGGCAGTCAGGGGATGCATGTACCAAGGCAGACCGGATAACAGTCGCATCAATTCCGGCATAAAGTCAGCCCGCTTCAAACCATATGCCCTTTTACTTTCCAGCAAAAACAGCACTTCGACCAATACCGCATCAACTACCAACACGCTCGACTCCGGCTGGCGGGATAGCCAGTCAATCGCCCGTTCGGACTGTGATGCAACGTCACCTAGGAGCAATCGCAAATACACATTGCTGTCGGCAACACCCATTACACCATGTGTACTATTTTTTGGACCAGCCACGGAGCGCTGCCTGCAGTTCGATGTCGCTAAGCGGTTTGCGAACCTTAGGACGCAACGCAGCCTGGATTTCTTCTACCATACGGCGTACTTCTGCCTGGGGTTCCAATACAATAGTGCCGTTTTCCAGGCGTACCGAGAGCCGCACGCCTTTTGTCAAACCCGCACGCCGCACTAACACGGCCGGTAGCGTCACCTGATTTTTACTTGTAAGTGTGGTTGACTTCGTACTCATACAAGGAACTTTAGACTAATGGCAGAATAATGTCAATACTGCCTTACTTTTTATGAATGCGTAAGGAAGGCAAGAGCTTTCACTCCCTTTTGTTGCGATAACGTTTGATATATTCACCCACTGTGACGTATGTCTTGGGGTCACGTACGCGGTCAACGAAGAGTATTCCATTTAGGTGGTCAATTTCGTGTTGTAGGACATGCGCCAACAGGCCGTCGAACTTCTTCTCATGCCACTCACCCCGCTCATCCTGGTATTTTACCCGCACTTTTCGCCAGCGCAGCGCCTTGGCATAGGGAAATTCTTTCTGCTCACCGCAAAAACTGATGCAGCCCTCCCACATCCCCGTCCGGCGACCGTAAGTTTCGATAACTTTAGGATTAATGATTGTCAGTTTCACTTCTTCAACGGTCGGGCGCCACGGCATAGGCATGACAAGGATGGCGCTCAGCGCCAGCGATTCACCCACCTGCGGTGCTGCCAGCCCTATACCGTATTTTTTTCGTTCCAGCGTGTAGTACATATTTTGAATTAATGTCTGTACCGCTTCTGAACGTATCTCCGCTGTATCTAATTGCCGTGCCACCTGTCTCAGCACCGGATTCCCGAACTGGGTCCGCCGGAGTATTTTTATCTCTTGGGACAGCTTCTGTGTCACTTCCCGGACAACTTCCACTTTCCTTCGGAGATAACCTCGACTGTGCCATCGATAACTTTAAGGGCCGTGTCATCATCGCATGCGTACATCGGTACCGACAGTTTAGCTGCAATGTTTGATAATAAGTCCTCCCGGACCTTCGGGAAATTCGGCGAGTTGAGGTGCGGCCGGTATACGAAATCGACCAGCTGCAATGTTTTGCCGGACGACTGTCCTTCCGGTCCTAACACGTCGTACTCATCGTCGTGCAGCTCGCCGGCTCGCTCCAGAACTCTCGAATCAGCACGCAGGCTTTCCCCCGCTACCATGCTGCCGGCACTAATACCGACATATACTTTCGATTCCAGCCATTTGGGTAATACGTCAAGCATACCGCATTTCTGCATCCAATAGCTGAGGTAAAAGCTATTTCCGCCGCCAATCAGCAAGACATCAGCCCGCTCCAGTTTTGGCCACCACAGCTCACGCGGCAAACTATGCATAGCAGCCAAATCAACTATTTCGAAATTTCTCCAGCCCAGGCTGTACGGCCCTACCATGTCCTCTTTGATAACCCAGCCCTTATCCGCTGCCTCCGGATTCTGCCCCGTCGGAATCACCACAATATTCGACTCCCCCGTCGGCTTGCCGAGCATCCCACGAAATGCGTCAATAATAGTCTCATTAGTGAATCCAGCCGAAGTCAGGAATAATTTCATAGAACCCATTTCATAGCAGGAATTATACCACTACGTGAATATCTGATGCGCCCGCACGATCAATACATTTTTGACACCGACACCTATGGAAGCTGTATGTGCCGGCGGGGAGCATACATCACCAGTAGCTGGGCGACATTAATTCAAGGATCTATCATGTTTCACTATTTGCATCCTGCCATCCGGTAGCAGCGAACTGCCTGGCCCAAACGTTTACAACCGCACCCTCCTCTCCGTTTACGCCGCCCGCTAAGCACAACTTGACAGCTCTGGATATAACCCTGGCTCTTGCAATCGCCTCATCAACGTCCAGCATGCAGCCTTCCACATCCTTCGGCCAAATTTCTTCCGCCAGGTCTACTTTTACTTCTGTGCCTGAGGATGCGGAGGTATACGAGCCGGGTCCGGCAGTTAATGAAACTACCGTGACGGTCGAAGGCTCTACTTCCTCCACATCGAGGCCGTATACCACATTAGCTACCAATAACCGAACCTTTTCGCCAAAAGCATCTAGCCTATTCTCTTCAAATTCCTTGAAGTGTATTATTGTAGCTTCCGCCATGCGTGCGCGTCCTTTCCTAAACCCGTTATGAGGGTTAATGGTATAGGTACGGATACGCTTTGTAAAATAGTTGTCCGGATTTACGGACAACTATGGTATAGTTATACATATGCAATCCACAGACGGCCTGAAAGTTGTCCAGGAATATTTACAAGTTTTTGGTATTGAGCCGGAAGCCACTGCTGTTTACGTGGAATTGGTGAA
>JBGTNV010000117.1:0-5187 GCA_041742875.1 Saccharimonadales bacterium (SeqCode)
GCCAGGCTATGGCCTCGCCTTCGCGGTCTTCATCGGTAGCCAGCCAAACGCTAGCAGCAGTCTTGACAGCTTTGCGCAGTTCGGCAATGACCTTTTTCTTCTCGGGATCGACTTCGTACACAGTGTTGAAGCCGTGTTTGATGTCGATCGGCGGTGTGCCGTCCTTGGTTTTTTTGGCGATGCTGCGGATGTGGCCGACGCTCGAAAGTACCTGGAAATCTTTCCCGAGGTACTTCTCAATCGTTTTGGCTTTGGCCGGGCTCTCAACAATAACTAGGTTTTTACTCATTGGTAGTCATTTGCGCTCATGGTTATCCGAATAGCTTATATGCAAAGGGCTATGATACGCAACCGTTTGCTATAGTGCAAGTATTTCTTTTTGAAACTGTGCTTACATGTGATGAATAAAGTGAGGTGTCGTGCGGGTGTTGAGATAAAAGGGTTTGGGAATGAGCGCGGGCTCAACGTCAAACTGCTTGATTGCTCGTACATCCGCACGACGTGCCCCCAAGGCGTCCAATATGTCTCAACCGCGAATAGCGATCAAAGTATGTATTGGCCTCTTGTCTGCCGGTAATCTCATCCAGGAATGGATGGCTGCCGGCCCTTGAGGGGGTGTTCGCCGAAAAGTGAGATTACTTATCCTTCATGTAATGCTCGAAAAGCATCTCACGGTGCCATGTTGAGCCGCTAGACATACATAGGAGACCGGCTGCTATCATGAGCGATCCTATATACGGGAAGTCGTGTTGGCGGGCCTCTTGTATGATGGCCTGTGTCAATACCAGGCAGCCGCCCGCAACTACCAGGCTGCCGATGATCAGCGCTAATATGATTATGTAATAATCACAGTGTCGTGCCGGCTTTTTGGTCGTGCGTCCTGCACTGCCTGCACTGCTGGATCGTTGCGCGGTCATGTCGTGCTCCTCAGGTCGGTCTTATTGGACTCGGTCTTCTCGTGGTAGCTGATCGCTCCCTTGAGCGTTACTAGAAGCATGTCTGATAACCCGACGAGTACGTTCAGGCCGGCTAGCACAGACAATAATGCCATCACGAAAAACTGAAGCTCGTTAGCGTCCTCGTGACGTGCGATCCCTGTGATGCCGTACAGCACTCCAAACAATCCGATAGCCAGCAGTATGAGCGCTCTGCCAGCTTCACTGATACGGATATGTCGGAAGCGACTGATACGACTACCGTTACGACGACGGACACGTGGGATGGGCATGGGCGGGGGTACTCTATCCCGGTCGGGCAAAGGATCGAACACGACTCCTCCTTAGCGTAAGTGGGCTTTCAATCGACGGTTGTCGACGAACGCCTATATTATACAGTAAAAAACGCAAATTGTCCATATTTGACAGAGGTGGTATCGAGGGATTTTCCGTGCGGTTGTTATATTGTTTGCAATATGCCGTGTTTTGCTTTGTTGCAAAAATTAAACAGTTGACAGCGGCATTGGGGCGGGTGTATACCTGTTGGAGTTGAAAATATAAATAACGCTAAGGCAAACAGCAGCTGTCTACATTGATGAAATGTCAGTGTTGCTCCCAGTTGGGTTTAGAAATGGATTATGGCACATGAGAAGCTTTGGCGAGGTAGCTGCACTGCGTTGTGATGCATATGGTCATTTGCTCGACCAGTATTTAATTGAGCAGGCCCGTACGCAGCGTGCAGCGGAAGCTGTGGGCGCGGTTGCAATGGCACGTCAGCAAAGTCCTCTGAGTTGGTTAGGTGAGACACCGTCTCCCGAGAACCAATATCCAATACACCCGTCAACTTCCGTGCAACAAGATTAGTGCACGGTCCAATAGCCGGGCTGCCCGCTTTCGTCCTTTTGGACTCGTCAGCACGAACGCACATTCGTGTAGCGGAATGAGGTAAAAATGAGATGGGGTGGGTGGAGTGGATGGAAGGTTGTCTGTCAGCGGTTGCTGACGGTTACTTTTCCGTGACTGCCCTGGCCTCATGTTCTTTTTACCTCTTGGGATGCGCATTGGTCAAACCGATGGGTTTGTAGTGTGCGCTGACGCTATCCCCTTAGCGACCCTTGCCTGATTGAGCGTAAGCCCAAGCAAACTAGTTTCGTCTCCGAAACGTTAACCTTCGGGTTAGGCGCGGTGAATCCTGCAGTTAGAGGCACGATCGCATGTTCGAGCTAGTCGCCAGTTGTGTCGGGCCTGCTGTCTTCATCTATCGTGGCAGAATGGCGGGAGTGCCAATTCGACCATTCGTAGAAAAAGACGGCTGCTGCGACCAGCATATTGAAAACTACGACGAAGTAAATTGTGGATAGCTCCGGACCGAAAAACCTGTCGACACGCTCTGCTACGCTATCCTTGGTTGCGATAAACATGAAGAAAGCCTCAAGCACAGCGAGTCCGAAGAACGCCGTTCCAGCTTGCGCCAGTGCATTTTTCATAGCTACCTTCCCTCGAAGATGGGATGTCTGCGGGCTGCAAACGCCCATATTATAGCATATATAATAAAGATAAGCAAAATCTAACGCCTGAACCTCCCGCTACTCTTCCCAAAGCTTGAGGTACGGTTCCAGGGTATGCTCTGAAGTAGCATACTCTAGCTTCCGTGGTCAAGCTTTGGGAAGTGCGCGGTGGCTCAGATCTAACGCAATGCCCAGATGTTGGCGCCGAGGGGGCGGATTTTGGTGGTAATTTCGAGCATGGTGAGGTGGTGGTTGAACTGGTCTACGGAGAGGCCGCTGGCTGTCAAGAGCTGGTTGCCGTCGCTAACGCCCTGCTCCAGGAGGTTGATGATATGTTGTTCTTCGGCGTTGGCGCCTTTGACCCGGGAGCGGAGGCTGGATTTCTTACCTGTCGGCATGAGGTTCAAGGCGTACAGGATGTCGTCGATGCCGGTAACCGGAGTAGCGCCGGATTTGAGCAAGTTGTTGGTTCCGGCTGAGGTCGGGCTGGTAATGTTTCCCGGAATGGCCAATACATCAATTCCCTGCTCCAACGCAAAGCGGGCGGTGTGGAGCGTGCCGCTATTTATGGCTGCTTCGGTAATGAGCAAGACGTTGCTGAGACCGGCCACGATGCGGTTACGGGCTACGAAATTCTGTTTATACGAGAACGTGTCAGCCGGGTACTCGCTAACCAGCGCCCCTCCCGATTCTAGTAAGTGTCTGGCGAGCGTCATGTGGCTGCGGGGGTAAACCTGCTCGACCGGTCCCGGCAGCACGGCCAGGGTGAGTCCGCCGGCTTCGAGGGCGGCACGGTGGGCTATGGCATCAACGCCTATAGCCAGGCCGCTTACGATTACGACGCCCTGGGCGGCTAGTTCTCCGGCCAACCTGCTGGTTACTGCCTGTCCGTAGGCAGAGACTCTGCGGCTGCCGACGATGGCGACGCGCGGCCGCTGCATCAGGCCGGCAAAAGCCTCTGCATCCTCGGTGCTAATATAGAGCTGTTTGGGCGGGCTTGGTATTTCTCGCAGGCAGCCGGGCAGGTCGGGCAGCGTGATTGTTTGGATCATGTCGGCATCCTTTCTTCCGTAGTAAACTGAATATATGGAATGGGCTCATAGTAATGCCACCCTTACTATTCGATATATGATAGCAAACTCTCCGCAAAATGTATCGGATTGCGGTGTGGCCTCCACGTCCGTCCCTTATACCAGTGCAATGTTCATGCGGATGCTGGGCGGCTGTGTCGCCTAACCGGCCTGTCGGTGTTTACGTCGTCTAACGCTCCTCCCGTTCCCCCTCTACCTCTCTATCTCTTGCCCCAGAGAATCTTTCAGAAAACGAGTAACCTCATTTTCTGCACTTTTCTGACTACCCGTACCTACCTCACGTATTGTCTCTGAAACCTGTCAGCATGATGGCTACGTAGCCTAACGGTTAGGCAGTGGCTTTTTTAAAGTTTTCAATGGCTGAAATGCCAAATAAAAACACAAGCATTGTGCAGACTGTTTTTAGGTTTTTGCTTGGGTGTGCCAATGTTGGGCTGCCGGACTCGTCCAAATAATCCGCTAATAGCATGCCCAGGCTGCATCTTATTTCTATTGTGCTGCCCAAGCGCGGGACTAGCGTACTTACTGCACTATACAATAGCGAAAACATAAGTAGTTTGACAATGGCATGAATATATTGATAAGTATTGACACAAAGACACTTATTTGATAGAATGACAAATTGTAAATAGTAATACTACTGTTTACGTACCTTATACCCCCCAATTTCTAACATCCTCCCGAGCATTCGCTCTATGCGATCAGCGAAAGAGGATATACGTTAGATTGTTTTAGAGCGTGTCATAGGAAAGTTGTTACCCTCCACTTATCTGACCGGCACTGGCCCCAAAAAGTTAAAAGTTGGAATTCTAATGTATTCTAATTTTATTAATTGGGACTTAATAAGCGCTCTAAAACAAACTAATCCCTTTAACCCCGTATTCCCCCTCGTTTTTATTGAGTGTTTGGCGAATAACGGAAAAACCTATGAGTGGGCCTGGAGTTCCTTGCGAGAGGACTGCAGGAGGCCTTCAGGGTGGGTTGAAGGGTTCGGGGACATCCTCGGATGTCCCCATAAATGAGCCTCCAGCGGTGCCCACCCCCTCTGGAGGCTCATTTAAGTTGTAATAGATTTTTGTACGTTCCCGCCCGCTGCTCGTCATCCATCCCAAACTGCACACTTGTGCTTAAGCCCTGTATGTGTAATATTCGAAGTTGGAAACACTGGAGAGCGAGGAGAGCCGCCCATGATAAAAATCGGCAACGTAAATATTACCCCCATTTTTGAAGTTGATGGCGGTGATGTCATACAAGGAACCATCGAAGAGGCTACACCGGCAGCGGTTAAGGAAATCGATTGGCTCCATCGCAACCATATCGACACCGATGGCAGATTGAAAGCAAACGTCCAATCATTCTTGGTATCAGCCGGCGGCAAAAAAGTAGTTATTGACAGCGGCGTGGGTAACGGCCGTGCACGGCCAGAGCTATCGGACTGGGACAATTTACAGACTGACTTCATGGAGCGCTTCACCGGTGTATGGTTACCGGGTGAGGTAGATCTTGTCCTTTGTACGCACCTGCATTGCGATCATGTTGGGTGGAATACGACGTTTGTAAATGGCGCATGGGTGCCGACTTTTCCGAATGCCCAATATATATTTGTACAAAAGGAATTTAACTACTGGAAGAGCAGCCCGGAAAACGAGTTGG
>JBGTNV010000118.1:0-3079 GCA_041742875.1 Saccharimonadales bacterium (SeqCode)
GCTGCTCAGCATATACATGCCAGCATGTATATGCCTCCGCGGCTGCGTACACCACCGTACTTTCGAGTACGCCTGTGCTTCGGTGCTCAGTATTCGAACTAACTGCACTAAAATGCGTAAGTCCTATTTACCCTATCATCCCACCTACAGTATCGGAATTCCGCTAAACACCAAGTCTACGGCGTCAACTTCGACATCGACACCCGTGCCGGTAAATGCGTCCGCATCCATCAGTGACCGAAGTCTGTACTGTACTACGGCAGCCGGAACGATCGGATCCGTCACCGCCGTTCCGCCGGCCGCCTGGCCATCTATCAGCGACTGCACGCTCAGAGTCTGTACAGCACCGGTATCTACTCTGGTCAGTTGCACGAATGTTTTACCGAGGTCCACGCTCTTAGTATTGGTGACCGAGCTATTTACTGCCACGTTTAATCCCAAAGTTGTAGTGCCGTAATTTTTCAAGTAAAACGTATGGCCGTCTGCCGGCATAGCCGGTCCGCCCGGCGCTACATCAGCGAAAGTAAAGCCGGCACGGCTGGCACTGAATGCCGACGCGGAGGTACCAATCCGCAAATCGGCCGTCGCACTCCGGATACTGTTGCCTGCCAGTACTGCCTGCTGGCTCTGCAGCGATGCGTACGTTACGCTCGATACTAATATTCCCACCGCGCCCAGTACGCCAACTGCCCGCAGCAGCGGCACATGCTTATTAAAGTTCCGCAATCGCCTCATGGATTACTCCCCTGTCCTTCCCGTCATTATATTGATGGGATCAGCATGACAGCCGTACTGCACTACGTCAATACTTTGTACTATATTTTTACAACGTACAATTATATTGTTAAGCATAAGCACTCGGCTGCTGTTACGCTGTTATCGGAAATGAGATTGCATACCGAAAGAAAGCATTTCCCGGTTTTCTTTCGGGTCTTTCGGGTATAGTCAGCTGCGGAACAACAGGATAAGCGCCGCTAAGATACCGACGCACACAGCCACGATCAATAGCTCCAGCACCGTAAAACCATCGTATTCCTTCATAAAACCGCCGAATCCGGCTACCCGCCAGCTAATATCTCTATTATACCTCTTATGATAACACCGATTAAGTGAGCTGGCCGCAGAATCTGACCCGCACTCACTTTTTCCGCCCCCAAGAACTTTTGGGGCTTGCACGTGAGGCAGAAGGTGAAAATGACACGTCTTTAGCTTGTCATTTTCCCTCACCGAACGGGTGAGTACGGAAAAAGTAAGTGCGGGTCAGCCGCAGAATTTTTTGCTATACTTAAACACTAGAGGAATATAGCTGTATTATGAGTGAGTTCGGCATGATTGAAGCAGGTCGCGTTAGACCGGCAGCCCAACGCTTCGGCCGCTTCGGATACTTCGGCCGCCAAAACCTGAAAGGCACGCTGGTCTTGTTGCTGGTATTGCCGGCTTTAGCCGGCATCGCCCTGCCCGCTGGCGCCAGCGCCTTGACAACAATTTCCCAAGGGTACCTGAGCAAAGATAAACTGGCCTTAGGCTCAATCGTCAGCTTGCTGGGCAATTCTTCAGACCAGGTCAACGCGGCCACAAATAGCAATGTCGAAAGCATATTGGGTGTGGTTATTCACAATGAGAGTTCCCTGTTGTCGCTTTCCAGCGGCGGATCAAATCAGGTCCAGGTAGCGACAAATGGTATCGTCCAGGTACTGGTATCGGATATCAATGGCAAAATATCCCAGGGCGATCAGATCACAGCGTCGCCGATAAAAGGCGTCGGTATGAAAGCCACCACCAGTATCAAAGTCGTAGGAATCTCCCAAGGCAGCCTGTCGGAAAGCCGCGGCAACAAACAGACCTACAAAGACAAGGAAGGCAAAGAAAAATCTATCGTCCTCGGCGAAGTACCCGTCCTCGTCAACGTTTCTTATTTCTTCAAACAACCGGAGAAGACGGTGATTCCCAGCACGATACAGAACGTTGCCAATTCCCTGTCAGGCAAAGCTGTCAAACCGTTGCCGATCCTCATTAGCATGGGCATCTTCGTGGTATCGCTAATCGTCGTAGCCAGTATAGTCTACTCCATGATCCGCAGCAGTATTATTTCGGTCGGGCGCAATCCTATGGCTCAATCGGCGGTCTACCGGAACGTGATTCAATTATCGGCGCTGGTCCTGGTAATCATGGGCGTAACGGTCATCTCAATATATATGATACTAACGAGGTTCTGACATGGCAGGTTCAACATTCCTACAACTATTCCTGTTCCTGAACGTATTCCTGATCGGGGCGCTGGCGGCCATCGCGGTACAGCACGCCTACGCCCACTTCAGGCCGCATCGGCAGGAGCCGCAAAAACCGCGCCAAGCAGCTCAGGATAGCCGTCTACCTGCCGAAGTCCGCCAGCACTTGCTCCAGGCATCCCAGGCCAACTTCCAAGCTGTCCTGGACCGTTCTGCCTCAGAGCTCCGGCGCGATCTGCAAGTTACGTCCGCCCAGCTGAATAAACTACTCGCCGAACTAGGCGGCAAAATCGTCGGCAGCGAGATGGAGCGCTACCGCACACAGCTCGACCGGTTGCGTCAGCAGGCCGAAACTGCCATCGGCGGCGCTCAGACCGAGATAGACCGGCATCAGGCCGAGCTGAAGGCCAAGCTCGATGAGCAACACACCGCCCACAAAGCTAAGCTCGCCAAAGAAATCGTCGCCGAAAAGCAAGCCTTGATCCTGCAAATGACAACCGAACAGCAACGCCTGGTCCGGCAGATCGATACCAAGCTCGCTGACGCAGTGGCCTCATTCCTGTTAGAAACCTTGCAACACAACGTCGACCTGGGCGCCCAAAACGCATATTTGGTATCCCTGCTCGATGAGCATAAGGACGAATTCAAGCGGGAGGTTTCAAATGAAGCCTAAATTACCGCGTCGCCTGCCGGATAGCGTATTGTCGCCGCAAGATCTTCAATCCTTGCTGATGGAGGTTCGCGAGTACGCCCGCTGGTTCGCCCACACCTCTATAAAAAAACAGCTTAATGCGAAAGGTACCGCCGCACCGCCAATCGTTTCTGCCGCCGCCGAAGAGCTTATCCGTGAT
>JBGTNV010000119.1:0-2433 GCA_041742875.1 Saccharimonadales bacterium (SeqCode)
GAGCGTGCCCCGGGAAGGAAAAAGTGGGTGTGGGTCAGGTGAACCGTGAAAGCATAAGACAAATCTGGTAAAATAAACACTGATATGGCAAAAAAGAAAAAGAAGTCCGGCAAGAAGGCTCCAACTGTTCGCGAACGGTCGCCGTTCTGGGGATATACCGGGGCAATCCTGTTGTGCTTGTTGGCGCTGTTCGTGCTGTTAGGTGCTTTCGGGACCGGCGGGGCGTTGCCGATTGCGCTTTTCGACGGCTTGCACTCTATGCTTGGCAGCGCTGCCTATCTGATGCCGCTGGTACTGGCATATTGGGGGATATACAAGTTTTCCAGCGATGACCGGCGGATTCCGATAGGCAAGAAGCTGGGGATACCGGCAACGCTGGTGTTTATTGCCGGCGGCTTGTTTACGGCTTTTGCTTCACGGCCGGATGAGTTTAGTCCATATAGCGGCGGGCAAGGCGGCACGGCAGGGGAGACGGTTGGCGCTATGCTGCTGAGTGCTTTCGATAAGTTTCCGGCTACGGTGGTGTTTGTTGTGCTGGCGGTGCTTACGGCATTCTTTACCTTCGGTATTTCGTTCGAAATATTCAAGAAGCTCGGAGGGTTGTTCCAGCGGCCGGAGCGTGACGAAGACACTGACCTCACTACGCTGCGGCGCCGCCGGCCGGAGGGCTTCAAGCTTAATGCCGGCGTGCCGGTAGAGGACCATGCCAATGACGTGCCGCCGCCGAAGGGGCGCGAACGCGAACCGATCCGCCTGACCAGTATGAAAAATACCGCCGAGAAGCTGACGCCGGCCGAGGATCACACGGCACTGACCATTGCCAGCGATCCGAACTGGCAGTTTCCGCCGCTTTCGTTGCTGAACCAAAAGCAGGACAAGGCCGATGCCGGTGATGTTAATGCAAATGCCCAGGCCATCAAGGATACGTTTGAAAACTTCCGTATCAGTGTCGAAATGGAGGGTGCCAATGTCGGCCCGCGCGTCACCCAATACACAATGCGGCCGCCGACCGGTGTGAAGCTCACCAAGATCACAGCACTGGAGAATAACCTGGCTCTAGACTTGGCAGCACATTCTATCCGCATCGAAGCGCCTATTCCCGGCAAGCGGGCCGTGGGCATAGAGGTGCCGAACGTCAAAGCTGCTACCGTGCGGCTCAGTTCGCTGCTGAGCTCGCGTGAATGGCGCGAGCTGAAAAGCCCGTTGGGGTTTGTCATCGGCCGGGACATTGCCGGTACGCCGATAGTAGGCGACCTATCGAAAATGCCGCATTTGCTGGTAGCCGGACAGACCGGGTCGGGTAAGTCAGTCATGATCAACGACATCCTGACCAGCTTGCTGTACCGCAGCAGTCCGTCCGACCTAAAGCTGATCCTGGTAGACCCTAAACAGGTCGAGCTGACCCCGTACAACAATCTGCCGCATCTGCTGACGCCGGTGATTACCGAACCGGAAAAGTGCATTAGTGCCCTGAAATGGGCGGTGGCCGAAATGGAACGCCGTTTGCGTGCCATGGCCGAAGTCGGCAAGCGCAATATCGGCGAGTATAATAGTCTGAAAAAAGAAGAGGGCATGCCGTATGTCGTGATTGTTATCGACGAGCTGGCCGACCTGATGATGATGGCGGCGCGTGATGTCGAGGCTTTGATTGTGCGGATTGCCCAGAAGGCCAGGGCCTCAGGCATACACTTGATTTTGGCCACGCAGCGCCCGTCGGTCGATGTGATAACCGGCCTGATTAAAGCCAATATACCGGCACGGATCGCTTTCACGGTGGCCAGCCAGGTTGATTCACGGACAATTATCGACCAAATGGGTGCCGAAAAGCTGCTTGGCCGGGGTGATATGCTACTGCTGACGAGCGACATGCCCAAACCAATACGCATACAGGCCGCGCTGATAGACGACGCGGAGACTGCCAGAGTTACCGCCTTTATACGGGGCCAGAAAGAGCCGCAGTACAACGAGGAGATTACTAGCCAGCCGGTTCAGCTGAATGGCAAGGGCGGCATCGTGCCAGATAGCGGCAGCACCGGTGATGTCGAAGAGGATATGCTGCGTGACGCCGTACAAGTAGTGATAGAGGGCCGGAAAGCCAGCACCAGTCTGCTGCAGCGCCGTCTGCGGATTGGTTATGGAAGGGCGGCAAGGCTCATCGAGACCATGGAAGAGCAGGGCATCATTAGCAGCGCTGACGGCAATCGGCCGCGTGAAGTATTGGTACGAAGTGTCGACGAAGTCTTTGGCGGCGGAGACGCTCACGAGCCGGAACCCGCTGAAACGACACCTGGTCCGCGCTTGATCCAGTGAGTGCACGGAGCCTCCTCGCGCGTTAAGCAAAAATGACAACGACTTTTCGCAAGGAGTAATAGGGCGGGTAAAGGGTCGCTTTTACCGGGATAGCTTGAGTATTTGAAAAATTTGTATTACCAT
>JBGTNV010000120.1:0-6557 GCA_041742875.1 Saccharimonadales bacterium (SeqCode)
TCGACGACACAGGAAGCAAAAAATACTCTCATGAGAATATGTTATCATCTATTGACCTCCGGAGCACTCCTTTACAAAAGTGTGTGACGCAATTCCTCGTCTTGGGATTCGGCTACTGAGCTTGACAGTCAGTCAAGTAATATGCTGCCGATATCAAAATAATCCGAATTGGTTTCTGCACGTTTATTTCCCTCTTGTGTTAGTGTTCTTTAGCATACAAGACCTCTTCGGCCGAGATTTCACAGCTTGGATTTGATGTCATTGATAATGTCGCGCAATTCAGCGGCTTTTTCGAATTCGAGGTTGGCGGCGGCCAATTCCATCTGGCCGGAGAGGTCTTTGATGAGATGTTTGTATTCGTCCTTGGGGATTTTTTTCAGGTTCAGTTTGGCGGATTTTGCCTCGCTTGTCAGATCATTGGACGTATCGGCACGCATACCGGCTTCCACGGCACGGCCGGCACTTCGCGGCGTTATGCCGTGTTCACGATTGTAGCCTTCCTGGATTTCACGCCGTTTTGATGTTTCATTCAGCGTCCGGCGCATGCTATCTGTTATACGGTCGGCATACATGATGACATGGCCTTGCTCGTGGCGGGCAGCCCGGCCAACGGTTTGGATCAAAGCTTGCGCACTGCGCAGGAAGCCTTCTTTATCAGCGTCGAGTATGGCTACCAACGATACTTCCGGCAGGTCGAGCCCTTCGCGCAACAGGTTAATCCCGACCAACACGTCATAGACGCCAAGGCGCAAGTCGCGCAATATATCAGTTCGGTCCAGCGTGTCAACGCCACTGTGCAAATAAGCAACTTTGACATTCAGCTCCTTCAGGTATTCCGTCAGATCTTCGGACATACGTTTGGTCAGCGTCGTCACCAACACGCGTTGGCGTTTTTCGACCGTACTGCGGATTTCAGCTAGCAGGTCGTCAATCTGGCCTTCGATCGGCCGGACTTCTATGGCCGGGTCCAGCAGACCGGTCGGCCGTATAACCTGGCGGGCTGGCTCCGGACTACGGCTCAACTCATACTGGGCCGGCGTAGCACTAACATAGACGGCCTGGTTAACATGGCGCTCAAATTCTGTGAACTGCAAGGGCCGGTTATCCAATGCACTCGGCAGCCGGAAGCCATGCTCTACCAGCACTTCTTTGCGCGCCCGGTCGCCGTTGTACATACCGCGTACTTGCGGCATCGTCATGTGTGATTCATCAACAAACATCATGTAATCGTCCGGAAAGTAATCGAGCAGTGTCGCCGGCTGGGCACCCGGTTCACGGTTCGTTAGATACCGGCTATAGTTTTCGATACCCTTCACAAACCCAGTCTCCTCTAACATCTCCAAGTCGAAACGGGTACGTTGTTCCAATCGCTGGGCTTCCAGCAACTTGTTTTCTGAACGAAATTGGTGCAGCCGCTGCTCCAGCTCTTGTTCTATTTTGCCAAGGGCCAGCTTCAGTTTGTCGTGTGGCGTAACGTAGTGGCTGCCTGGGAAGATTTTGTACGAATCGAGGTTCTCTAAAATCTCTCCGGTTAGTGGGTCAAGCTTGGTGATCCGGTCGATTTCGTCTCCGAAAAATTCTATACGATAGGCCAGTTCCTCGGCCGCCGGAAAAACATCGACGACATCTCCGCGCACCCGGAAGGTGCTGCGGTGGAAATCGATGTCGTTGCGGGCATATTGTATATCGGTCAGCTGGCGCAAGAATTTGTCACGGACCCGCCGTTCGCCGCGCCGCACCTCGATAGCCAGGTCACCATAATCTTCAACCGAACCAATGCCATAGATACAGCTGACACTGGCAACGATAATGACATCACGCCTGGACAGCAGGGCATCGGTCGCGGCGTGGCGCAGCCGGTCTATTTCTTCATTAATTTGTGAATCTTTCTCGATATACGTATCGCTGCGGGCGATATAGGCCTCCGGCTGGTAGTAATCAAAATAGCTAACGAAGTAGTGGACGGCGTTGTCAGGAAAAAAATGCTTGAATTCCCCGTAGAGCTGCGCCGCCAGTGTCTTGTTGTGGCTCAATACCAAAGTCGGGCGCTGAAGGTTTTGGATGATGTTCGCCATACTGAAGGTTTTGCCCGAGCCCGTCACCCCCAACAGCACCTGCTCCTTCAACCCTTGGTTCAAGCCATCGGTTAATTGGGCAATCGCCGACGGTTGGTCGCCCATCGGCTCGAATTCAGCTTTAAGTTGGAAGTTACTCACCCCGTTATTGTAGCAACTGATACCCAATGTAACGAAAAATTTTGACAGACTCTATTATTCATACTATTCTAACTATTAGAGTGAGACGCTCCAAACAGAGATGTGTCGGCGAAACTGGCAACTGCACACCGAAAAGTCTTCACTCGTCGAGCCAGCTCGTTCTTTGATAACGAGGTTCACTTCCAAAAGGAGCTAGAGCTTTACCCGTCCTTATAAGATATAGGACGATGCAAGTTCAGCACTGAGCAAACTGCTCGTGCTTCAACATCTCTTTTGAAGGGACATGAACAACAGTGAGTGACCCAACGGCACCCAGAAATCCGGGCGAAGAGCAGGCCATGAAGGATTACCTCGAGTCAAGCCTGACAGGAACTGACTCGGTGGAGAATCTGATGGCAGGTACCGAAGCCCGGACTCTGGAGCAGAGGTACGGTCTTGGCTCCGACCCTGGTGACAACATCGACTACGGTCGCAACGGATAGGTAACGCGCCGGGCTCTACCCGAGCTGAGAATCACCCCGCCTAACCCTACTCACAACACAATACTAGGAGTCCTGGTCACGACTTCTTTTCGCTGCCCCAAGCGATAAAACAACCATCTGACCAATTTACACCTATTACGTGAAAGTTTGAGTAACATTGCAGCTATGGACGCCCAAGATGATGAATCTGTTAGACTCTACCTTGAGAGAGTGCGTAAGATTACCTTCCCCTTACCCCGGATTGAAGAGCTGGAGCTTGCACGCAGAATAGCAAACGGTGAAGCCGCAGCCAGATTGACGTTAGCTGAACATTACCTAGGACTTGCCGCAGAGTGCGCGGAAGCGCGTTATGGAAAAGAAGGTTGGCGCGGCATCACCCTGAAAGAACTTATCCAAGAAGCAAATACGGGCCTTTCACTTGCGGTAGCGCGGTATGGCAAAGCCAAGAATAAAGAGCACCATTTTACGGATTTTGCCCGTGGCTACATTACGCTCTATCTGGATCGGTTAGTTGACGCATACCGGCATAAGTATGGCGATACGAATACTTTAAGTACTTAGCTCACCCTGCGCATCCACAAGCATAAAATCAAGGACTCTCGTTTATTTGAAGAGTTTATCTGGCATGCAATTATAGATTCAGTTATTGCAAGGTTCTGCCTGTCGTCATTGGATCGCTTCATGGAATAAACCTAGGTCCGTTAATCATTAAAGGCAAATTGTATAAAATAGGTTTCTTAATTTTGCTCTAGGTGAGACGCTCCAGTCAGAGACGTGTCGGTGACAAAACCGTATTTCCCCAAGCCGGATCAATCAGCCTCTTACCGGTCGCAGGAAATCTCCGCTACCGGCCGCAAGATATTTGCGCCAGTACACGGTTCTTCAGGTCAACCGTAGCTTCAAGTGTGCCTGCACCACCGTCGCGGTCCAGCATATTGATTGCAACAACCGCCACATCGCGGCCGCTGATCTTTAATGAAGCTTGGGTGCTGGTAGCCACCGGTTTGCCGCAGAGGATTTCATCCCGAGTGATGGTACCGATTGACGCAGAGCGTTTGTAGGCGGCTTGTGTTGAACGGTATAAATTTGCACTCAGCCTAGGCCGGATGGCTTCCAGGCGATGCAGTACGGTATCGATATTGTAGGGCGGGTCAAGCTGGGCGGGCGTCAAGTTTTCGTTGGTAATTGCCGCTATATAGGCAGCATACGTCAGCTGGGTGAAGTCGACCGCATCGCCCGTGGTAAAGATACGGTTTGCGATTTTACCGGAGCCGTCCACCGCAGGCTTGTCCGATGACGATGGCTGCCGGTTCGAAGCCAACGACCCTACCATAACAGCCAGCA
This sequence comes from Saccharimonadales bacterium (SeqCode), assembly GCA_041742875.1. Taxonomy (GTDB): domain Bacteria; phylum Patescibacteriota; class Saccharimonadia; order Saccharimonadales; family UBA4665; genus JALQUD01. The sequence continues at coordinate 4,043 of JBGTNV010000120.1, forward strand.
ACACGCCGGCAATTAGCACTACCGCCAACTTGCCGAGCGGCGTCAGACGCCACCCGGAAAGACTGGAGTCGTCGTATGGATTATGGTGGAAGTGGAATATGCTAGCCATGGCTATGTGTAGATTTCTTGACCTTTATCCGACCTCTTCATCGGCGCTATTTCGATACCCCTCCGGACTAGCGGCCAAGACGGAGCAGCACGGTACCTGCAACTATTACGACCGGTAGCACTAAAAGCAGAATAACTGTCGTCCGGCGGGAGCCTTAGCCGTCCGGCCATCCGGCTTAACCCGCCCGTCTACTAGACGGGTCACGAAGATACCAGTCCTGATCGCCTTTGGCCAATTGCCGGCTGATGTCGGCATACTTTTCATCGAGCACCGCTACGATTTTGCGTACCAGCCGCGCCGGGTTATCGTCAAATATCACCAGGTCTCCCTCCGGCGGTTCGAGCGTCTTCATTAACTGCGGAATCAGGTTGGCCGTACCGCCGCTGCCCACAAGTACACCGCAGGGCTTGTGGGCTTCGAGGGCGCTGGTAAACTCATGCAACGAACCGAACCGGCCGCCGATAGTAATTACCGCGTCGCTGGATTGGACCAGATATAAGTCGCGCCCGACATAATTCATACCGGTAAAGTTGATAAAGTCAAAGGCATCGCGCGGCAAGCGGTATTTGCGCAAATGTTCGCGTAAGGAACTGGCAGGCGAAAACCCGATACTCATCCCGCCGGCTTTTACGGCGCCAAGCGCCGCATAGTATGGCAGACCGACAGTTGCTCCGGTAGTCAGCACATGATCCTCGCGAGCGATAGCCGTACCGAGCTGTGTCGCAAGCTCAGCCGCAGCCAGTACGGTATCACCCGTGGCAGCACCCGACACACATATCGAGTAGCGCAACGGATGCATATCTTTTTTTAGTTGTGCCATAGGCGTATCCCTCTTCTATTTTCTTCCAGATTGACTGATGAACTTCCAGGATTCAATTAGCGGCTTATGGGAGCGACTTCGCACTGATTAATTCACTGTTGAGCTGGTCGTGCATCGCCCGTTCTATGCCGGACCGGCGCATGTAGCGCAACATCAACTCGTGCCGCAGCTGGCTGCGGGCGTGCCGCACCAGCCGCTGCTCGAACGGCAACATATTACAGAAACTTAGTACCGCATCCGTCAAGTTGAGCGACACCATTTCACCATGTTCCAACAACCCGGCATAAGCCGCGGACTGCCAAAAAGCAAACCTCGGATGCAGGTCCGCTAAAGCATCTTCGGCAGCGTGCCATTGCAGGTCGTCGGACTGGACGTGCGGTTCAAATAGGTCCGGACTGTAGGCGTCCGGGTAGCGGGCAAAATAATGGTGTACCAGTTTCCACGGCAATACCGTACCGGCAATCACTGCCTTGGTCAGAGGTTCATGCCGCGCGATACTTGCCGCGACCGAACCAAAATCCGATCGTACCAAGTGAAGCTTCAAATATGTGCTAGCTGTCCGAATATCATTGACAGCTTGCAGTACCAACAGCGTCGCTGCCAGCGGTGCCGCAAGTATCCGGCCGGCTTGGCTGACCTTACCGTGACTAGGACTCTGGTCCCGGACCGGTAACGGCAAAAGTACGACCGCAGCAAGCTCCCGAAAGCTCAAAATATTATGTTTGTGATGCGCCACATAGGCTTGACTGATTTTTTCCCAACGGGCAGCGTCAGGTGCCAGTATCTGCACGTCGCGTTGTTCGAAATCCCCGGGTGAAAGTTTCCGGTACTCAGCCTGCACAGCCTTATGCCACTGGGGCGTTTCGGCGATGGCAGCAGCGGCGAAAAGCAGCGCCACCGGTTCCTGTTTGAGCACCGATTCAATACTGCGGTAGCCAAGCTGCTTCAGGGCACGCTTTGGCGGATGACGGCGGAGCAGCCGTTTGGCGGCAGCCGCCTTGAGGCCGAAGGCCTGTTTCGGCATAGGCATCGATATTATCAGTCGAGCCACTAATGGCATTATGTTGCTCCGGCTTTCGGCTGAGTCCGGCGCGGTCGCCGCGCCAAGCAGCGTTTCAAATGCCTCATTATCTTCTTTTACCCGCTGCATCAGTGCCGCGAACAGTTCACGGCCTGTCGTATCATCGGGATCCAAGCATAGTTCACGCAGACAGTTACGCCGTTCCCGTATGATATCGGCAGTCAAGCGGACATCCTCTGCCGTACCGCCGCCGGCCCGTTCCATCTGTTGCAGCCCAAGCCGAAACTCCGGCTCGCGAGCCCCCAATAATTGTGACAACACTTTTGTCATACTTACGCTTAAGTTTAGCACAAGCAGCATGGCAGTTGATAGCCGGAACTTGTGTTTATCCAGTATGGGATCCGCTAGCCCCCATCCCGCCTAAATCTATAGGACTTACGCATTTTAGTGCAGTTCGTTCGAATACTGAGCACCGAAGCGGAGGCGTACTTGAGAGTACGGTGGTGTACGCAGCCGCGGAAGCATATACATGCTAGCATGTATATGCTGAGCAGCGAGGCAAGAG
>JBGTNV010000121.1:0-3881 GCA_041742875.1 Saccharimonadales bacterium (SeqCode)
GATGGGTGTATCCATAACGCTGGCCATCATACCGGCTGAGGTTGCTGCTGATTTCTGCAGGGCAAATGATGTAGTAGGCAGCCAAAGCCAAACCGACCGATGGCAAGCTGACAGTTTCTACCGTTGCACCGGCTTCACGGAGTTTTTGGGCGGCCGCTTCTATGGCTTTCCGGACTTCCGGTTGCACACCTTCGCCCATATACTCGGCAATAACACCAATTTTTTTACCTTTTACAGTACTAGCGGCCGCTGAGCCAGCGGCTTCGCTATCGGGTTGTACGTAACCCTCAGCCTCCCGCCCGATGGTTGTGCTGTCGAGAGGATCGGTGCCTGCCATTACGTCCAACACTAAAGCTGCGTCGTCAACTGTCCGCGCCAACGGGCCAATCGTATCCAAACTACTAGCCATAGCCACCACACCGGAACGTGAAACCAAACCGTATGTCGGTTTGTAGCCGACACAGCCGGAGAAACTCGCCGGCTGGCGGAGAGAGCCGCCAGTATCGGTACCGACCGCGAACGGAGCAAGCTCTAGCACAACGGCCGCCGCTGAACCACCGGATGAACCGCCAGGAACCCGGGTACTGTCATGGGGGTTTTTAGTCGGGCCGAAATCACTGTTTTCGGTTGACGCTCCGTGCCCGAACGCGTCAAGGTTAGCTTTGGCGACGCAAATCGCCCCCTCGGCTTCCAAACGCTCGATAGCCGTCGCCTGGTACGGTGCGGCAAATCCCTTCAAAATATTACTGGCAGCCGTTGTTTCCGCACCAAATACCAGAAAGTTATCTTTAGCGATAAACGGCACGCCGGCTAAACGGCCGGCAGACTGGCCGCCGGCAACCGCCTGATCAATAGCTCCAGCACGTTCCCTGGCCCGTTTTTCAACTTTCCAAAGAACGGCATTATACTCCTGCTTCGCGTCAATCGCCTTGAGCGATTGCTCCACCAAATCAATAGCCTTCAGCTCGCCCGCCTGTACTTTGGCGGCAATTTCCCTAACCGGCAACCAAACAGCCATCAGCCGATCATCTTCTTCACTTTAATCTGTCCGTCCTGCATGCCAGGCACGTTGCCGCGCAAGTCTGCCGGCGAATACCCATAGTCCTTAACTTCGTCCGGCCGTTTGACATTAGTCAGCCCCGTTACCTGGCTAGTCGGCTCCAACCCCTCGATGTCAATCGATTGCAGTTGTTCGACATACTGCAGGATAGCACTGAATTCGGCCGTGAACTCCTCGGTTTCATCTTCTGTGAGATCTATCCGGGCCAACCGAGCCAGTTTTAATACGTCATCCCGAGTCAAGTGCGCCATATTTACTTAAATATAGCAGATACGGGGCTGATTGTTTAGCGTATCTGGCTGAATAAGCCCGTACTTTGCTGGATATCTCTTCAATGGCGCATCTTTCAGATCAGTATTAACGCCACCTTGAGTCATGCGTTTAAATTTTTATATACCCCTTACTGCATGCGGTATGCCAAGCAATAAGCAGTGATGGATCGATAATTTCCTGCATATCTACCATCTTTTTAAAATCGCCTACCGGCATGAGCACACGCTCGACCGTTTCGGATGGATCATCAAATCGCAGCCCCGATTCCTCGAAATCATCACAGTAAAAAACATGCGCCGGCCAATCACTGCGGCCAGGGTTTGGATAAAACGTAGCTAGCTTCTCCGTTCTCTTTGGCGCAATGCCTGCTTCCTCTCGACATTCCCGGATAATTGCTTCCTCAATACTTTCGTTAGCTTTCTTGCCGCCACCGGGCAAATCATAAATCCATTTGTCCAAAGGAAAACGATACTGATAAGCCAGAACTATCTGATTGTCCTGGGTTTTTATCAGTACGGCTACGGCGCAGCTTGTACCATGATCTACCTCATATTTAGAATATTCACCGTTAGGCAGCTCAACGTCGTATTCAACAATATGCACGCGCCCCTTGTAGGCAGTTCTTTCACCGATACGTTTCCAAGTTTTACGTTTTTTTTCATCGTTCACAGGGAGAACCTTTCATTTTAGGATATGTAAATATTATATGTAACGTTATACGCGTAAGTACAGAGCATGGCACAAAACATTAAGTTTTTTGATGAATGATCCTGCCGAGGCGTAAGTTTTGAGTAAACGGCTTAAGGGTGCGGCTGACTATTTGTTGCCGAGCATTGTTCATGTAGACTACAGTAAATGCCAACAACACGTGAGTTTACTTTTGTGACAAGTAACGAGCACAAATTACATGAAGCGCAGTCCACTTGCGAACCGTATGGCATAACTATAGTCCAAGGTATAGCTGACGTGCTTGAAATCCAGGGCACTAATCCGCAGGCTATTGCGATGTCGAAAGCAGAACAGGCTTTTTCGGCATTAGGAAAGACGGTACTCGTCAATGACTCTTCATGGGCAATCGACGCGCTCAAAGGATTCCCTGGAGCCTATATGCACGATATCAACCAATGGTTTAGTCCAGATGATTTTCTAGCTCTCATGTGCGACAGAAAGAATCGGCGTGTCGCTTTGATAGATACCATAGTACAACTTGGACATGCCGGGTGCCACATATTTACACAACAGACTGAAGGATATATTACGGACGAGGTTCGTGGTATTTCTGGTCCTTCGTCCGATAGGATAATAGTTCTAGGTGACCGACATGACCGTACTATTGCCGAAAGGCGCGAAAGCGGCGAAGTAGCTAGTCGTGGTGTAGTCGAGTTGTGGACAAAATTTTGTAAATTTGTTGTGCGGAATGCTTAGAAACTATTAACCCAGTCAGCAAACTCCTGCCAGAGCGGCACCTCGCGTTCCGTAAATCCCGACGAACGTACCGACGCTAAACTACGGTTATCATCACTAAAACAAATCAGTTTCGTAATGAATGGACCATCTGTCTTCCCTTCGGGAGCACTTAGGAGCTTCCCCTTGACCTCGCGAACAAATACTTTCTCAGTATTTTGATCTTTATACGCAATAGTGTCACTCAGTACAATCGTCCGGTCGGTTTTATCGCGCATGAGGTTTAGAATATCCTCCTCCGTCAGCCATTTGACCATGTATTTCATAAATGGCCCAGGAAAACCCCCTAGTGCAGGTATGTGCCAGGAAGCATCGTTTACAAAAAGTGGCTTTTGTAGAAGATCGAAGGCTTGCCTGGCTTTCTTCTGGGCAATTTCGACACTGTTTTCTGCTTGGATTTCATCTAAGCCTAGGACTTCTTGGCCAAGGTCTATGCCCTGCGGCCGCATGAATGCAGACGCGTTCTTAAATTTATCCTTGTTGCCACTAACATAGCTTACTTTTTTCATAAATTACCTACCATTTATACTCAATTTCTTTCCCCGGGCACTATTTTAGCGGAGTCTTTGCACAAAACCTTCGTGATTTGTGCGCTCGATTTGCCAACCGTCCCTGATGTCACTATTCCGAACAAGGCTTAGCTCGGTCTCGAAAAAGTTTATCGATTCATCGCGAAACATGTCCCGATCCCCATCATTAATTATTACATAGTCTGCATGCTCAAATATATCATCAACGCCACGACTGCGCTCGCCGTCGGTTAGTAAACGGAACGCTTCATTACTGATAGTCGCGTCGCCTGTTCGCCGACCGCGTTCGCGAAATCGTTGCAGTAACATATCAAAGCCGGCCTTAACTGCTAGTACGTGATTGGGACGATCGTTGATAGTACCTGGCATAAACCTCTCTGAAAGATAACGTACGCCTTCGAGAGAGCGGTTGCCAGTTACAACTATGTCTTGTACGTCGCTTCTTCCTGACCCAAGCATCTCTTTGTATCTCATACGGACAGTCTGTGCAATCACTTCATCGAAAAACTCATTTCCATATGCTAATTCCATCTCTTTAGCCCACTCTTGTAGAT
>JBGTNV010000122.1:0-4123 GCA_041742875.1 Saccharimonadales bacterium (SeqCode)
GACCGCAAGCACAGCGAGACCTTCCTGCTCGGGCGGCCGTTCACGCTTTCGCTCGGCGCAATCGAAGGCGAGACCGATGCCTTTGCCACGCGGCTGACGGTAGCAAATGTAGGGTTGTTTGTACCGCTTTCGAGCCGGGCAATGGTTGTTTGGGTAACGCCAGCTTTGGCCGCCAGTTGCTCTTGAGTGAGCTTACTAGATAAACGGGCTTTGATCATGCTTTCAGCCAGTTTGTATTCAGGCTCAAGAGCATCATAGGCCGCCTTTACTTGGGGGCCTTTTAGTGCCTCCTTTTTGATGTCACTGAATTTCTGGAATCTGCTCATAATTGTATTCTCCTATGTGGAATATAGCATATATGTACTAAGGGTGTCAGCCAATAAAGTACATATATGTACTAGAGATTATCAGTTTCATTCTGCCGGTTTGGTTATTTCAGCTTCAACCCGTCAACCGCTTTGAAATCGCTGTCTAACGTCGCCAGCGGTAATGTATGTTCCAGGCACAACGACGCAATCCACATGTCGTTGGTGTTAATTGGCCTGCCCTTGCGCCTTAATCCGGCAAAAACCTCGGCATACTTCCGCGTGGTTTCTTCAGTTAACCCAATCAAATCAACGAAAGTCTGGTCTAAAAAAGCATCGAATAGTTTATGGTTGGCCGTAGCTTGCGTACCCACCGCAAAGCCTGCCCGTAGCTCGCCGCAAACAACCAACGGCACTAACACCAGCTCGGCATCGTCAAACAAACTGCGCACCTTTTCGTCACCACGCCCAAAAGCGCTGTAGGCGCTGGTATCCAGTACAAATTTCATTGCCACAGTTTTTCGTCAATTTCGGACTGACGCCTGATAGCTTCATCAAACCCCGCGTCCAGCTGGTGCTTGCCGAACAGCCAGCCAGCCTTGTCACTACCACTTCCGGCGCCGTGTAATGTTTGTTCGACCAGCGCATCGACGACGACCTGGTTGAAGCTTTTGTTGCTTCGCTGTGCCCGCTTTTTTAGCACTCGCGTCACGTCGCTTGGCACGTTCCGGATAGTATATTGTTGTGTATTCATGTATACAGTATACATGAATACAAGTAATAGTCAATCCTTGCCTGACCCGCACCCGCTTTTTCCGCCCCCAAGAACTTTTGGGGGCTTGCAAGTCAGTACGGCGGAGGATCCTAGATTTACGCCCAAATTGTGCCATATGCGCGAATCCTGATGTATACTAGCCTACATGTGTGGAATAGTAGGATATGTAGGTCCCCGGCCAGCCTCTGATGTTGTTATTGCCGGACTAAAAGCGCTGGAGTACCGCGGCTACGATTCGGCAGGCATCGCCCTGCTTGATTCGGAGAACAAGCCGCATCTTCACAAGCAGATCGGCCGTGTCGAAGCCCTGGAAACGACTATCGAGGCCGCCCACGTTCCCGAAGCCCATTCCTGTATCGGCCATACACGCTGGGCAACCCACGGCAGGCCATCAATTGCTAACGCCCACCCACACTCGAATGCCGACAAAACCATTTTCGTAGTACACAACGGCATTATCGAAAATTATGCCGAACTGAAGCAGTGGTTGGAAGAACAAGGCTACGAGTTTGCCTCCCAAACCGATACCGAGGTAATCCCGCACCTCTTAGACCACTACAGCCGCAAGACCGAAACATTCCAGGAAGCGTTCATCAAAACGCTCAAAGAGCTGCGCGGCGCCTACGCCATCCTGGCGATTTCGGCCAGCGACCCCGGTACGTTGTATGCTGCCCGCCTGTCGAGCCCGATGGTTATCGGCATAGGAGATGACGAGTGTTTTATCGCCTCCGACCCTGTCGCGGTCATGGAACACACCAAAGAATTCATGTACGTCCAGGATAACGAGATGGTGACCATAAAAGGCGGCACCTACACGATCATTGACTTGGAAAATTCAGAAGAAGTAAAACGCCAAACCGAACAGCTGGATTTCGACGCCGACAAGGCTACCATGGGCGACTTCCCGAACTATACGCTCAAAGAAATCTTCGAGGCGCCGCAAGCCATCCGTGCCGCCAGCCTCGGACGTACCAACGCCGAGACCCGTACTATTAAGCTGGGCGGCCTGGAAAGCGTCGCCGACCAACTGCACTACATTGACCGCATCGTCATCGTTGCCTGCGGTACCGCCAGCTATGCCGGCCGTATCGGCGAGTATCTGTTCGAAGAAATTGCTGGCATCCCCGTCGAAGTTGACATCGGATCGGAGTTCAAATACCGCAAAGCCCCATTTTCCCGCGGCACGGTATTAATTGCAATTTCCCAATCCGGAGAATCGGCCGACACGCTGGCCGCCCTGAAAAAAGTCGAGAAATACGGTGTCTTACGGCTCGGGGTCGTCAATGTGGTTGGCTCAGCCGTAGCCCGCACGACCGACGCCGGCGTCTACTGCCACGCAGGCACCGAGCGCGCCGTCGCCTCTACCAAAGCCTTTATCGCCCAGGTGATGGTATTACTACAAATCGCCCTCTATCTCGGCAAGGACCGGTCACCACTCTATAGTGACCTGCTCCAGGAAATTGAGGCGCTGCCGTCCAAAGCTGAAGCAGTCCTCGCCCAAGCAGACAAGATCGAGGCAATAGCCGCGAAGTACCAAGACTACAAAGATCTCATGCTGATTGGGCGCCGCTATAATTTTCCAATGGCGCTGGAGGGCGCATTGAAGGTAAAGGAAATGACACTGATCCACGCCGAGGGCTACGCTGCCGGTGAATTGAAGCATGGGCCACTGGCTCTAATCGACGAAAACTTCCCAACCTTCGCTTTCGCCAACAACGCGCCGCTCATGGAAAAAACTATTTCCAACATCCAGGAAATAAAAGCCAGGAACGGCAAGGTCGTTGCTGTCGCCACCGAAGGCAGCACTGCCTTGGATGGGCTGGCAGACGATATCATCTACGTACCGGACGCCATGGAGCAAGTACAGCCCATCCTAAACGCCATCGTCATCCAACTCTTCTCGTACTACATCGCCATCAACAAAGGCTTCGACATCGACCGCCCGCGCAACCTTGCCAAATCTGTTACTGTCGAGTAGTATTCGGAAAACTTGCGCCAGCTGGTTAATAGCTGGTATGTAGTGCGGTTTTTATTTTTGCTGGGAGAAATCGATATGGATATTTTTAGCCTTTTGGCTGAGCATTAGCTGCAGGATTTCCGGCTTATCCTTGATCAGGTCCGCGGTATTAGCATAATGCCGCAGGACTGCGGTACGGCCGCGGGCTTCTTCCAGGTCGGCCAGGGCTTTTTTCTTGGCAGCTACCTGGGCTTCGGCAGCATTGCGGATGTTTTTCGGTATGGTGATGGTCGGGCTAAAGACTTCCCGGACTTCGATGCCGTAAGCATGGAGGTCTTTGGCGGCCGCATCCCCGAATGCCTTACTGAAAGCACTGAGATCTCCTTCCAGGCTCTCAAGATCTTTACCGCCGATAGCTATACTGACGGCGTTAGCGGTAACGCTGCGGATGATGACGTCCGGGCTGCTCGCAATAGTAACGTAAGCTTTCAAATCGGTAATCTGATACGTGAACGGCACTGTAGCCATGACCGATACATTGTCAGCGGTAGCGAAGCTGCCGTAGGCTTGCGATGCCATGATCCGCGTGTCGAATACTTCGACCCGCTCGCCCAGCATATAGGTGTAGCGATGCTGGCCCGGACCAAGCGCACGGACGAACACACCTTTACGGAATAAGACACCGGCATAACCTTCGCGGATAATTGTTTTCATAATGATAACTATATAGTTTAGCGCCGCGCCAGATGCGCACAAGTATCGAGGGAGCTACCGCCGCCGAAGCGGCCTCGCTGCAGACTCTTTACCTATGGTAGCCGCACCTGGACTATTGCAGCGAATAGTGGCAAGGTTTAACAGACCTTTGAGAGTGATATATTCTACTTCACCATGCATTGCCGGCGTTTTCGATACATATCCTCACGAACATACTAGCAGACTACCCCTGATAATGCTACGAACCCGCCTCACATCTTTCGGCGCTATAGAGACCGATAAAGCCCTGGCACGAGAGTTTGCTGATGATATCTAGTACGCCGACGACAGCGGGACTAATTCGTACTATCAATTTCAATTAGTTTGGAAATG
>JBGTNV010000123.1:0-4696 GCA_041742875.1 Saccharimonadales bacterium (SeqCode)
GACCTGGGTACGCTGGTCGGCCAACAGGCGTTCGACCTGCACTTTTTGTTCACTCAGCTGATTCTGCAACCGGGTAATTTCCTGTAAAGTACGCTGGATTTTGTTCTGGACAGCACCGCGGTAGGTTTCGGCATCCACAAAGTCACTCAGGGATTTGCTGGTAGCCAATATCTCGACGGTGCTAATTTGCTCTTTGACATACATAGCTTTCAAGTTGTCACCGAGCGTTGCCTTTTGTTTGTCGAGTTCAATCTGCTTCAGCTTGATTTGCGCCTGCAATGACGCCTGCTTGGCCTGGTTATCGGCAATCGCACCCTGCAACAGGCCGATCCGGCCCTGTAACCGCTGGATTGCGTCCTGATAACTGGTCGCCTGGCTCGACAGATCGCCGAGCGCCTTTTCGTTTACCTCGTTTTCGGCCGCTAACTTATCGATCTGTTCCTGGAGACTGACGGCGTTCGCCAACGGAGCCAGTTGAACCGTACTGACAGTAGTGGCCACCAGTAACAGCACCGCAACAACCAGTATCGGCAGGGACCGCAAACGGCGCGAGCGCACACTAATCGCGCCAATCGATTTGTGCAGATGACGGAAAACAGTATTGTTGTTATTTTTCATTTTTGTGCTGTTCGTAATTTAATTGTATAGTAGCACAAATGCTCATGGTTGTAAATAGTCTCCATGGTTCGGGACGGTGAGGGTGAGTAGATACTCTCCACGCCCGAGGCACCCCGATAATCAGATAATAGTTTTACCCTTTCACTAGTTGTATCACTCTTCTGACTATTAGTAAAGAATACGTGCATGCGGGTCAGAATACGTCCCGGAGCCTTCTCCGGCTATTTGGAGGTTTTGAACTTCAGGTAACGCCTAGTGGCGATAATCGATGACAGCGCACCGATCAGCATTCCGACTAATAGTTGCAACCCCAGCAGCACCCAGAATTTCGACTGGAAGTAGGTGCTGGCATAGCTGATATCGAGCAATCCGAGGCTGCTAGCCTGTAGCGCTGAAGCTGCCGTCACAAATATGCCATGAATAATCAGCACTGATACCAGGGCGGCAATAATGCCATAAATAATGCTCTCCACTACGAACGGGCCACGGATATACCAGGTAGTCGCACCGAGCAAGCGCATGATGGTCAGCTCATCACGGCGGTTGAAAATCGCCATCTGGATAGTATTGAATATGATCAGCATGGAAATGACCGCAAACACAAGCACCGCTATGATGCCTACCCTGCGCAGTACATCGGTGGCGTGGCTGATTTTATCAACAGCATCTTTGCGGTCACCGGAGTACGATGTACCGGCCTGCGGATCCTGCAGGGCAAGGTTGGCCGGCTGGTCCAGAAAATCTTTGATCGTCTGGATTTGGCCGGGATCAACCGGGTCGATACGCACCGATGCCGGCAGCGGGTTGCCGGTCTCGTTAATTGCCTGGAGGAGACTCTGGTTACCGGCGTTTTCTTCACGGTATTGTGCCAGGGCCTTTTCTTTCGATACATAGTCTACGTTCCGCACATTCGGCAGCGTCTTCAGTTGGGTCATCAAGTCATTCCGCTGCTTTTCGGTCACAGTATCTTTTAGGTATACCGAGATGTTGATCTTGCTGGTGATCTGGGCAATGGTGTTGTTGAACGTCGCGTTAGCCACCACGGAAAACAGTACGATGGTCAGTGTTACCACCATAACGGCAATCGCGGCAATCGCCAGCCAGGCGTTGCGCAGAAGATTATAGAGACCCGTACGTATAACGCGCCGGAAAGTGTTAATCCGTTTCATATCCTAGTGCTTATCTTATCATGATAGAGCCATAGCTTACAGCCGATACGTGTAAAAACAGATGGGACTTACGCACATGAGTGCAGTTTGGGATGGAATGGGAGCAGCACACGGAAGCGTACTAGAAGTACGCTGGAGGAGCAGCGCAGCATTACGCCCAAAGTGTGCCATGTGCATATGTCCTATTACAGCTGATAGTCGGCATTTGCGCGGTCAGATGCAACCCGTCCGCCCTGGATAGTCACGACCCGCCGCTTCAGACGGTTGACGATTTCCTGGTTGTGCGTCGTAAGCAGTACCGTAGTACCGTACCGATTGATTTTTTCCAGCACCTTAATAACATCCCAGGCATGTTTGGGGTCAAGGTTACCGGTCGGCTCGTCGGCAATCAGTATCTTCGGCTGACGGACAATAGCCCGGGCGATGGCCACGCGCTGGCGTTCGCCGCCGGACAGCTCGAATGGCATATTACGCTCCTTACCGCGCAAGTTCACGATGTCAAGTACCCGCGGCACAGTGTGACGGATTTCCCGGTTGCCCATACCGACGATTTCCAGCGCGAAAGCGACATTTTCGAAGACATTTTTATTTGGCAGGAGTTTGAAATCCTGGAAAACGACACCGATTCGGCGCCGCAACAGCGGGATATCGCGATCGCGCAGTTTGTCATAATCGACGCCGCCGATAACGATTTTGCCGCTGGTCGGTTTTTCCTCGCGGGTCAGCAAACGCAGCAGCGTAGTCTTGCCAGCTCCGCTCTGTCCCACTACGATCACAAATTCTTTCGGTTCGACATGCAGGCTGATGCGGTCCAACGCCGTGGACTTCTTGTTGTATACCTTGGTAACACGGTCAAGCAAAATCATAAGTTCTATTGTACCAAAGCTACCCTGCCCTTTGACAGCACGAGTGTGATTACGAACGGTCGGCGGAGCACCACAATGACCTATTCAGGGCCGATTCGGAGCCGATTCATCATTGATTATCTGACCTGACCCGCACTCACTTTGTCCTTTCCGGGGCACGCTCCGCGCGGCGTGGCCTGCGGCCGCTCCGGCTGCACTCGGCAGTCCAGTCCCCGGGAAGGAGAAAGTGAGTGCGGGTCAGTTATCTGACTAGTCTGCGAAGGCCGCTTTCCAAGCCATAGCGGACAGTGTGCGACACAAGTACATGACCTACGCCTCGCCGCTGGGTCCGTTGCCGCAGAAAGTCACCGACTGGAGATGTTACTTCGCCTATATCGCCACCATCTATGCCGAAACGTTCGCCTGCCGCCCGTGCAGCGCGATCAGCCGCAAAGTCTGCGACCGTCTCAACGACAGTCGCGACACCCGGCCGGTTGTCGGCGAAAGCCTCGTATTTCATCGCGAGACCTCCGAGCCATCGGCCCGCTGTTGACAGTTGCTCCGGCTGCGGCAGCGTCTCGTCTAGTGGTGGCTGCGGCACGAAGTCATACGGCTCAAATCCGCTGCCGGGAAGTTGTTCTGCTGTTGGTAATATATCAACGTACATTTATTTTTGTTTGCGTAATTGTAATTGCATATAAAATATCATTATTAACGCATTGTGTCAAGGTTACCCACTTTGCGCTTTAGCTTTTGAGGCTTAAGACCTGTCTAAGCGGAAGCTTGCCGGAGCAAGTTCCGCAGGAGTCAAAAACTAAAGTGCATGCGGGTCAGGTCGTCGAGGGCGTCATGCAGACTCATGACGAATATAGCCCCTATGCTTCACCAAGGGTATGGTCGAGATAGGCGTTGATAAGTGCATCGAGGTTGCCATCCAGGACACCATCGATATCGCTGGTTTCGTAGCGGCTGCGCAGATCTTTGACCTGCTTGTAAGGATGCAGGACGTAGCTGCGAATTTGGTTGCCCCATGCGGCCTGCTCGCTCGGACCTTTCAGTTCCCGCAAACTTTCAGCGTGCTGCTCCATCTGGAGTTGGACGAGGCGGGAACGCAGGATAGTTAGGGCGGTTTCTTTATTCTGGAGTTGTGAGCGTTCGTTTTGAATAGCTACAGCCAGGCCTGTGGGTATATGGGTGATGCGCACTGCCGAGTCGGTAGTGTTGACGCTTTGACCGCCGTGACCGCCGGCACGGTAGACATCGATTTTCAGGTCTTTTTCGTCGATTTCCAATGACTCGGGACGATCGATCTTGGGCATGATTTCGACTTTTGCGAAGCTGGTTTGACGTAAGGAATCGCTGTTGAAGGGACTCAGCCGGACCAGGCGATGGACACCGTGTTCGGATTTCAGCCTGCCGTAGGCAAAGTCACCGCCGATTTCCAGCGTAGCGGATTTGATGCCGGCTTCTTCCCCGCCCGATTCTTCTATGGTTGTGACCTTCCAACCGGACTTTTCGCAATACCGGACGTACATACGAAGCAGCATTTGGGCCCAATCCTGAGCGTCGGTGCCGCCGGCGCCGGCATGTATAGACAGTATGACCGGAAAATCATCGTAAGGGCCGCTCAGTTTGAGTTCTTCTTTGAGCGCGGCAAAACGGCTTGTCAGCTCACTTATTTGCTCGCGCAATCCATCAACCAATGTTTCGTCAGCCAGGCCGGCCAATTCTACAGCGTCAGTCAGTTCACTCTGCAATGAACGCCACGGCTCCAGCCGACGGGCGAGCCTGGCATGTTGCCGGCTGACAGCCTGGGCTTTGGCGGTGTCTTTCCAGAAATCCGGCTCAGCCGTGGCTTCGCGTAATCGCTTTTCGTCGGCACTAAGTTCTTCGAAATTAATCTGCCTCAGAGCACGGTCCAGCTCAGCCCGCAAATTCACTAGTCCATCTTGTGTATTATCCATCTGTGTATTGTGCCATACTATGCTGACCTGGGTACACCACCCCCTAAGTCTTAACGGTAATAGTGGCGGGCAGTTGCTTCTGGATCGGTGCGGTTTTCAG
>JBGTNV010000124.1:0-3161 GCA_041742875.1 Saccharimonadales bacterium (SeqCode)
TGACCTTCCTCGCAGATGGCTGGATTGCAGCGTCAATAATGCGATAGCCATTGCGCAACCGTTTCCGAATAATGGCACGAATTGTTGGCCAAGCCTCTTCAAACGTCGGGTAGGGGAGTGGTGCAAAAATTTGCTGGCGGCCATCCAACTTACGGCCGGCAATGCGCACGATGACCCCTTCGTCGAACAACGATGGCTGCCACCCCAGATAATAAAAGCGATATTCATTTTGGTCCTGGCGGATCCGCTCAAAGAGCAGATAATCAAAGTTTGTCTTGAACGTCTCGATCTCCATGGGTCACCCGGTTTGCATTCTGGCATGGTCTGAATTCGGTCATCGACCACGCGCAATGTAGCGCTAGGAAGCTTCAACCCTCCCGTGGTCTCTTTCCCGCACCTCATTGTCAACGGATCATCCTTGGTTGGTATACTCTTCTTCGCCAAATTGGCCTGTGTTTAATAAACGTGCAACTGATGACAGTTACGCAAATTCTTACCCGGGTATTCTCGCTCCTATCTACACCCTGTTTATTCATGTATGGCCACTGTCAATACCAAGATGAGGATCTATATGCTAAATAGCTGGTTATTTTTCCTGTTAGTACTGATTGGCATTGCCCTGTTGTTTATGTGGACAATGCAGCGGGCCCAGGATCGCCTGCAACGGTGGGCAACGGCGCAGGGTTACGCCGTGATCCGAATTAGCAAGCCGCCGTTCATGCGCTTGGGACCATTTCCCCTGCAACACCCACACGGCCACGCCATTGCATGTCTTGTGGTACACAATGGGGATCAGGGTGAACGGATGGGGTGGGTGCGCTATCCTGCCGGCCTTGCACTGTTTGGCCCAGGTGACCTCACAGACGTTGAACTCATCTGGGATGATGAGTGGGAGCGCAAACAGCTATCCAGGCCCAAGGATAAGCGCAAGTCATGACAAAGAGAGCCAGTAGGGCGATTTTGCAAGATGCCGCGTGGTAATCATCGACAGATATCATCTCTGTGCGGTAGTAAGCAGCCTCAGATGACAATGCGCTCGACGACGCCGCGTTTGACGGTCCTGTCTCTCCTATCATACAACATTGTGGTACGAATATCGGCATGGTTGGCCAGCCGCTGCGCTTCCTCCAGCGTCGACCCATTCTCCAGTGCAATGGTAATGCCCGTACCCCGGAAGGTGTGGCAACAGATCTCCGGGAGCCCGACTTGCTGGGCATAGCGCTTCACCATCTGCGTGGCGGCATGGCGGCTCATTGGGGCATCGGTCAACACCCGCCCGCGCGTGAACTGGCGAAAGAGCGGCTTTTTCGCCGCACCTTGGATACCGGTCGCCGTGATATAGGCGTCCAAGTACTCGATGACCATGTGGTGCGCCGGCACCACATGCAGCTTGCCGCGCTTTTCATGGAGGCGCAGCTTCCACTCCTTGCCTTCCGGAAAATAATCGCCGAGGGTCATCCCGACCACCGCGCTCACCCGCGCACAGCTAAAGACGGGGTTTGAAGTCCAACGGAGTCGGGTAGCCAGGAGGCATTACTGCCTCCCAGCCCCCTCAGAACGGCCCGTGCGCCTTTAAACGCAAGCCGCTCAAGCATCTCAAAGGTCTGTTGAAAGACCCGGCCATGTCGAAACAAAACCTTCACAATACTGATATGGTCCCTCACCATCTGCTTGAGGGTGCGTCAGTTATCATGGCTAAAACGAGATGAAATCAGAGCAGGCTGAAGTCAACTCAACCATGATACTGTCATCCGGCATTCCCTCACCAAGAGGATTGCCATAGGTTCTTGTGATGAGACACCTGCATAGGAAGTTAGCCCGCTTTCGCGTGGGATAATGTTGCTGATGCTCAATCCCTATCTGGCCCATTACAGGTCAGTATTCGCTTTTTCCAGCATCCTTTACCCGCAGCCCTAACGGCTTGCCTTGCGGCTCGCTTTCCCACGAGGACTGCTATGGGAAGACTACGGGCTTACCACGTTCCGCACGAGTAGCAATAAACGGGTTAGGTCTCGCCTTTTCGCCGGTGGCACAACGTCTGCGACAGGAGATTTCGTAGCCCCTGTTCTTGGCCACATACCTTTTTGGTCCAAGCCTGTCAGCACCTTTGGCTTGTTCGCAATGACGACGTTTATCAGCGATTCACCTCTGTTGACCATACCATTCGATCCTAGCTCCCGACCGCCTTAGTGCTGGCGGTCACAATCTTCCCCTTACGGGTCGGATTGTCGCTCAAATGAGCGAGGCTACATTGTCCCAAGGGCTTCACACCCCACCGTTACCAGTGACGCATGCCTTGGTAGGATACTGATCGCAGAAAACCAGGTTACGTCCTGTTTGCACAGTCGTAACAACTACTCGCACGGCTTGCCGTGTCGCACACGAAAAGTTGCGCTAAGCATTTTCAACCAGTGGATTTAGAACGACCTGTGCTGCCTTCTTTGGCGTACCGTCACCATTCACATAGTCGTAGAGTGTGGTGGTGGTGATGCCCAGTTCTTGAGCTACGCGTTGCGCTTTCGCGTTGGGATCGGCCATAGCGGCCATGGCCATGCGGATTTTTGCCGGTGTCATTTTGCGGGGTCGCCCGCCTTTTCGGCCCCTAGCCCGTGCCGCCGTGAGGCCAGCACGGGTTCGTTCGACAATCAACGCTCGCTCGAATTCTGCCAGTGCTGCAAAAATGCCGAAGACCAGTTTGCCCTCTGGTTTGGTTGTGTCGATAGCTGCCCCCTGACCGGTCAGAACCTTCAATCCGATGTTCTTTTCACTCAATTTGTCGATCAGTTCAATGAGGTGACGCAAATTGCGTCCCAGACGATCTAGTTTCCAAACCACGAGCGTGTCGCCCTCACGCAAGGATTTGAGGCAGGCGTCTAGACCTGGACGCCCATCATGCCGACCGCTCAGCTTGTCTGTGTAGATCTGGTCTTCATCGAGGCCAGCGGTGAACAACACCATAGTGACACCACGCACCATGTAGCTCCCCCAACTTATCAGGCCCAACCTCTCTGATTTGAATCCTATCCGACACCGTTTGATTCGATGACTAGTTCTTGTACATCAAGCGGGTGTCTCTCGATCCCACCGTATATTTATGCACGGAACTGAGAGATACCCGACTTACTGCGATGCTCGCAGATAAAAAGGGCCCTTTGTTATCA
>JBGTNV010000125.1:0-10203 GCA_041742875.1 Saccharimonadales bacterium (SeqCode)
GCTGAACTCCCGCAAGGTACTGCTACTGATACAGGCGAAACAGTATTAATCGCTCCGCAGGGTAGCGAGCCAGATGAGTCTCCGGCTGGCGGGTATCGGGCTTTTTTGCCGGAAGCGCCGAAAGCGCCGGAAACTACTGCGGTGCCGGCAAGAGGCAATAGAATCCGTGGAACCCGTGGTTTTGCAGGTGCAATGGTTGCCGCGGCGGTATTTCCCTTGAAAGGTTCGCTGCAAGGTACCCGGTTCGAGCCTGTCGCAGAAAAAGTTAGCGACAAAGCCCACGATGCCTGGGAACGCGCTAAAAGCGCTTATAACGGAATGACCGATCGCATAGCGGCAGACGCGGGTATTGACGGGTTTATCGCCTTGCCCGAAGCCGCCCGGAGGCTTCGGATAGCCGATGCGCTTGGCGCTTTGGCAGCAACTAGAACGGTAAAGGCCGGCAAAGATTTCATCAAGGTAGCCTGGAGAGAGGGACTTATTACTCTCGACACAGTACAGGCAGGTTACGCGTTCGCAAAAGAGCGTATTAACCCGGCTCTGCAGCGGGCAGGCAACAAAGTCTGGCTGGCTCACACGGCGTTCACCGAGCACACTACGCGCAGGGAACGTACTACGCTGGGCGTAGCGCTTGCTGTAGGCGTATTGGCGGCGGCGGTTGTCGCCGACAGAGCTATGGGTTGGGGCTTGACCGGGGGTGCTGAAGAGTCAGTAAACGGCAATGCGGCCGGCGGACCGGCAAACGATAGTGAATCTCCAGCCGCACCGGCAGTACAGCCCCCGCAGTCTCACCAGCCGTCCCCCGAAGCTCCGCTTCCGCCTCCTGTACCGGAAATACCGTCTGTTCCGCCGGTTCCTGCCGAAACGGGTGGAGTTGGCCCCAACGCTAGTTCTAGTGCTGATCCCAATGAAGCTCTCCTGCCCGGCGGCATTAACGCGACCGTTGAGCAAGGCGAAAACGTCTACAGTGACGTTGCCCGTGCGCTCGGCTATGATCCGCAAAATTTGACCGATAAGCAGGGTAGTGTAGTGCTGCGGTTATCTGAATACGCATTCGAACATGACACCGAACTGAAAGGCGTCGATCCTACCGAAGTGAAGCCAGGTACTTCATTCAGTATCCCGGCTGATGAAGTAGCGAGGGTCAGGGCGGATGTTGCCTCCATCTACGGCGGCACACCGGCGGCAGTTGAGTCCGGCGGAGTTCCGTCCGCATTGGAATTTGCACGGCCGCAAGGCGCGGAAGATGTTATTCAACTCAAGGTTGGCGGAATTGACTCGGTTAGTGAGGCGGTAGTCGAGCATTTTCAGCAGGCAGGCTTGGAGATTCCCAAGGGAGCTGTCCATGACTTGGCCGAGCGTGCTGCCGCGTACAACCGGATACCTCTTGACCAGTTGGACAAACTGCCGGACGGTCAACCGGTGTGGTTCCCGGACCGTGATGTTCTGCAGGAATGGCTACTTCAAGAGGCCGGCAAAAATAAAGCCACCCGATAACCGCCTGCGCGTAATCATAGTGTGATGCAGGCATGAGATTATTAATCAAAAGTGGTTTTTAATCGGCTCAGATTAACGGCGGCCAGGGCGGCGGTTTGTAAGAATAAACACCATGCCCTGTATTTTTTGGACCGTTTTCTTTTGGTTCGCATGTGCCGGACGAGGTGTCCGGACGGGTAGGGGTAGTGCTAGGGACGAATGTGAGAATCAGCCGAAGCTGAGGGGGCGGACCGAAGTCTCTGGCATAAATGCCAACGCCAGTAAGCCGAAGCTTACTCATTCTCAATGCATGTAAATTAATGCATGTCAGCGATTTTACTCGCTTTATGACCATTCGTCCCTATTTGTCACTAACCTACTACACTACTTGTAACCGTTCTCATCTGCGTGATGAGTGCGGTTAAGCTCAGTTGCTCGTGCGGATGGTCAGCGTAGACCTTGCCTGCGTGAGCAAGTTGGCCAGGCTTTCCAACCCTGTACGTACAATACTCGCTCAGCGACGATGATCTGCTCTAGGCGGGTAGCTTTGTGCGCGCGTGAGGCGAATTCTGCGCCGCCGAACTCAAGCCAGGTCGTCCGGGAGAACTGCAGTCCGCCGTAGTAGCCGTTGCCGTTGTTGATCTTCCAGTTACTGGTGCTCTCACAAATTGCGAGGCGGTCCCAGATACTGTCATCAACATCGCGGCGAGGGTACTTGGATGAGCTAGCTGCAGGTGCCGAATCAACTGCCGCTGGAGGCGGAGCCGAACTAGCAGCCTGCGATGGCGAAGCCTGTCCACACGAACCCGGGATGTTCAGAACCTGTCCAATGCGGATAGCGTGAGGGTTCGAAACCTGTGGGTTCGCCTGGTGTAGCACCTTCCACGTCGGACAACCCTTGGCCATCGCGATCGTGCTGAGTACTTCACCCTTCCGGACGGCGTGAGTCGAACCAGCCGGCGTAGCAGCCATGACCTCGACGACCGGAGCCATCGGGACGGGGCTTTCGTATGCAGCGAGCATGACAACTGGCTTGGGAGCCGGTTGCTGTGCGGCTGCTGCCGGGGTAGCGCCGAGCAGGCTGGTCAGGAAGAACCCGAACAGCGCAAACAGCGCGATGGTCACGTCTCGAAGCAGTATTCTGACGAATGTCGTCAGCAGCATCGTCAGCTGTTCCATGAGCGTCCTCTCTTGTAGTGGTGGTCCCTTGTGCGGGGAACGGCTTGACGCAGACGAAGCGTCATCTGCGTTAAGCCGTTCCCGTCTAAGGTAGCTCCATCCAAGGAAGTGAGCGGATAGCGGACGTAGGGTAGTATGTTAGTGTTTTTGCCTGCGCTCACCTATTAGCTGGAGCCAATTGAATGGCCCGATCGCTAGCAGGGAACTTATGCAGGCAGCGCGCATGCGCGCAAGCCGGATGTCGATTTTCAACCATGTCAAACCATGTCAAAAAGAATACCTCATCTGGTAGATCCGGTAGTCCTGGTCTGGGTACGCTAACGGCTTTCCGCGGCCGGTTGCCAACGGGGAGAAGGGGCGGTTAGCGTTTCGCTTAGTTTTTGGTTGCTTGGATATCTGGCTCGCGCGCAGCGCGGGTCAGTAGGAGCTTCCTTGCTTTTTGGCAAACGTTTGGCAAATACGTTGCATGTGCTAGGTATGCATAATGCACGTAAATGCACGTAAAGGGTTTGCGCAAAAATCCGGAAGCTTTACTGGAATGAGCCGATTTGTAAAGGGTCTTTTGCAATAGAAGGTTGAAACAAGAGTGAATACACCCGCGAATACGCGGGCCACCCCCTGAACACCTAGTAGCAAGCCATCATTAATATTCTCATAAACTTGCAAAATTGTCAAGAGATACGTGCTAGTGATAATTTAGTATCGTATCCGAATGTTTTCGTACCTATGGAGATTCGGGGGCAGGGGCGGTATAATTAATACTTAATGGGTTTACGGAAGATTGTTAAGCAGTTTATCCCTTCCGGGATGTTCCGTCAGGTTGAGCCGTACGGACATCTGGCGGAGGCGGTGGTATTCAATACAGTGCACGGGTTCCCGGCGCGGGGTATGAAAGTTATCGGCGTTACCGGCACGAACGGCAAAACTACCACCACGTTCTTGATCCATCGGATGCTGCACGAGGCTGGGTACAAAACCGGGCTAATGAGTACGGTAGCGTGGGGGGTCGGCAGCGATATCCAGCCGCAAGTGCACCACATGACCAATGTGCCGGTGCCGGAGTTGATGGGGCGGCTGAAGCATATGCGGGCGCAAGGCGTGGAATGGCTGGTGCTGGAGACGACCAGCCAGGCGCTGGTTCAGAACCGGGTGTGGGGCGTGCCGTTCTCGGTGGCGGTACTGACGAACATTACCCACGAACACCTGGACTACCATGGCTCGTTCGAAAACTATCGTGACGCCAAGAGGCGCTTGTTCCTCCTGGCTGACAAGAATAAAAAGGGTTTGCGGACCGGTGTGATCAATGCCGATGACCCGGCAGCAGAAGATTTCGGGCGGAGTATCGCTCATCCCGTTACCTATGGCGTGAACGGCGGCGATATCCAGGCCGTGAACGTCCAGCTGGCGCCGACGGGCGTAAGCTACACGGCGAAAGCAGGTCAGGATGAGTACGATATCCGCTGCAACCTGCCGGGCAGCTTTAACGTGTCGAATTCGCTGGCGGCAGTGGCGGTAGGCCGGGCGGCCGGCCTGTCGAAACCGCAAATAGAGAAGGGTATTGCGGCGCTTGACGGGGTAGAGGGCCGCATGACGCGGATTGATGAAGGCCAGGAATTCAGTGTCATCGTAGATTTTGCCCATACACCCGACAGCTTCGAGAAATTATTCGCGGACCTGCGTCCGGTTGTAAAAGGACGCTTGATCGTGATGTTCGGCTCAGCCGGCCGGCGTGACGAAGCCAAGCGGCCGCTCCAGGGGAAATTGGCCGGCACATACGCCGACGAGGTCATTATTACCGAAGAAGACGACCGCGATGCTGACGGGCAGGCTATCATGGAGCAAATCGCCGCTGGTGCTATAGAAGCCGGCAAAGAGCGGGACTTCAATTTGTTCCTGATACGTGACCGGACGGAGGCCATCGAATTCGCCGTATCGCAGGCAACCGACAAAAACGATACCGTGTTGCTGCTCGGCAAAGGCCACGAGAAGACAATCGAGCGTGCTAACGGCGAGAATCCATGGGATGAGATTGCTGCGGCGCATGCGGCGCTGAAGAAGCTGCTAGCGTAGCATATAGCTCGGTGGCGACTATTCCCTGACAGCAAGTAAATAGGAGCTTTCATATCAATACCGAAAACTTGCAAGCAAGTAAGCTTAGTAAGTATACTTAGTCAGTAATGTTTCATTCTCGAAGAAGCTCTTTGCGTTTTACGGGCCTGGCCACTATCGGTGCAGGTATAGTAGGATTCGTAGGTATTGGCATGCAGCTGGATACGCTAGCTGGAAAGTTCCAATTTGCCATGATGATTGTAGCGTTTGTGTTCGGTGCGTTCACTATCGCTACGTCATTCAAAGAAAAATACAAATAACTAGAAAAAATGAGTCCGCAGAGGTTGAAGCTTGTCGTACCGGTACGGCACCCAAGCCCTGTAAGGATATGAATGCCGTACCGGTGCTCGACTAGCAGCGATTCTTCTTGCCCGCCGTGGCAAGTGAGACCAGGGCTCTCGCTTCCCACGTCTTCCGGTATCTCAGACCCTGCCGTGATTGCTCGCAGACCTGGTCGATGTATCTTGGTACCAGGTAGGTGACGCACGTGAATGTTGAGTTGATACTCATGATGTGACTGAGGGCTGCGCCTGCATTCTCATAGGCAGCTCCTGCGCCAACGGCGTAAGCGGCTGCGCCTGCTCGAATAGCGACTCCTGTCAGTATGAGCGATGCCATTTCAATGCAGTCACCGGTAGGCGGATCATCTGCGCTTGCCGCCAACATGACGGACGGTTGCTCAACCATGGGATCGGCACTTGGGCGGACGCTGGACAGTGTTCCAAATGCCATGACCAATGCGGCCAGCCCGAAGGCCAACACCCTTGCGGTGAAGAATTGAAGCATTGAGGTCTTCCCCTCCTGCGGACTCAAGGTGCGAACGGACTTCACACGAGTGGACAATTTTCCTCCAGGTGGATAGGGCGTTCAGATCTATAGAAACATAAGATGAGATAAAGCGCAACAATATGATTCGGCGACTATCCCCTGACAGCAAGTAAATATTAGAAATACCCTAGCCGACTTTGTTGTGGGCTAAGTAGTTAGAATACCAACTGTAGTTTTTGCCCAAGAACCTGGCGATAAGCTCGATTCCTAGTTCAGCGGTCTTGTTGCGTTCGTCTTGGAGCGGATTGTATTCAACGATATCTACGCCGATGACATTGCAGTGCTTGCCGATGTATTCGGCGAGAGTGGTGATTTCCCGATACGTGAGGCCTCTCGGGTTTGGCATACCGGCGCCGGGTGCGTATATCTGGTCTATCGCGTCCAGGTCGAAGCTGACCCAGATGTTCGGTACTTGCTTGCAGAACGCGTCGATATGCCCGATGAGTTCGCCTAAACCTTTGGTCAGTATGTCGAACAGGCTAAAAGATTGCAGGTGCTCACGCTCTACGAGGTCGAGTTCCGCCTGGTCAAAGTCGCTGCCGCCAATGTGGAGGAGGTTTTCTTTCGGTAATTTGACCTGGGTGCCGTACAGGTTTTTCAGTGGTGCGGCGCCAAAGCCCATGAGGCTGGCCAGGTGCATGCCGTGGATGTTGCCGGTCAACGTAGTTGCATCGGTATTCATGTCGCCGTGGGCATCGAAGTATATGAGGCCAAGTTTGCCGTTGACGGCGCTCGATGCGCCTGCGACAGTACCAAGGGTCAGAGAGTGGTCGCCTCCGAGTACGATGGCGGCACGTTTATCGCGGATTGACTGTTCGACACGCCTGGCCAGAACTTCGTTGACGCGCAGTATTTCATCGAGGTACTTCAGGCGGGGATTGCCGGGATCAAGACTGGAACGGTTGGCGACGGCGATATTGCCGGTGTCTTGGATATCGAGGCCGGTGAGTTGTAGTTTTTCGACAATTTTTTGGTAGCGGAAGGCGTCGGGACCGATGTCGACACCGAGGTTTTCGGCGCCTAGATCAAGTGGTACGCCAATCAAAGTAGCGGGGGTGGACGTGTCGCGGGCCATGGGGAAAATTATATCATGCACGGCCGTTCGGTCGATCCGCTCCCTGACCCACACCCACTTCTTCCTTCCCGGGGCACGCTCCGCGCGGCGTGGCCGACGGCCACTCCGGCTGCACTCGGCAGTCCAGTCCCCGGGAAGGAAAAAGTGAGTGTGGGTCAGATCCGCCCCAGGATGCTTGACAGAGTTTTTAGCGCTCCGGTATAGTGAGTGCTGACGCGTTGGCACTCAAGCGTGCCCAGTGCTAACGAGTGCTAGCGTTGCTTAAAGCGGTGATAGAGTGATTAAAGGAGGATAGTAATGAGCGTACCAATCCAGCCATTGGCCGACTACGTTGTAGCCCAAACTGAAAAAGCGGAGACTAAGACAGCCAGCGGCTTATACTTACCGGACAAGGCCCAGGAAAAGCCGAAAATCGCCAAAGTACTGGCTGTAGGCCCCGGCAAAGTCGGCGACGACAACGAGCGCATTAAAATGACGGTGAAAGCCGGTGACCGGATACTGTACAAATCCTACAGCACTACCGATGTAAAAGTCGGCAGCGAAGAGTATATTCTGGTGAAGGAAGACGATATCCTGGCAACCGTTAAATAGAGTTAATGCAATTAGTATTACGCGGCGACAGGCCGCTATGGTACTGCCGGCAAGAGCTAACCAGCTAATCAAGAGGAGCAAGAGGAGTCGAATATGGCAAAGAAAGTATTTTATGATGATGATGCACGCAAACGTGTTCTTGGGGGTGCGGAAATCCTGTATAACGCAGTCAAGACTACCATGGGGCCGAAAGGACGCAACGTTGTTCTTAGCAAATCCTACGGCATCCCTACGGTCACGCATGACGGGGTTACGGTAGCAAAAGGCGTAGATTTGGCGGATGTGGACGACGAAACATTGGGCTACAAAGTCGGCGCCGAACTTATCAAGCAGGCTGCCAGCAAGATGAACGATGTGGCTGGTGACGGTACCACCACGGTAACTGTGCTGACCTACCACATACTGTACGAGGCTAACAAGCTGATTGCCGCTGGGCACAATCCGATGCTGCTGCGCAAAGGGCTTGAAGCTGCCGCGCAGGATGTGATTGCGCAGCTCGGCGGGCTGAGCGAAGATATCCAGGGCAAAAAATCCCGGGTAGCTGAAGTCGCCACGATTTCGGCCGGCGACGCTAAGATCGGCGATCTCATTGCCGAAGTTATTAACAAAGTCGGCAAAGAAGGTATTGTGACGGTCGAAGAAGGCCAGGGCCTGCTGCTGGAGTCGGAAGTAGTCGAAGGCTTTACTTTCGACCGCGGCTTCGTCAGTCCGTACATGGTGACCGATACAGCCCGGATGGAGGCCGTCTACGACAAGCCGGCTATTGTCATTACCGATAAGAAGATCAGTTCTATCCAGGAATTCCTGCCCTTGCTCGAGAAGCTGGCACAATCGGGTAAAAAAGACCTGGTGCTCATCGCCGAAGATGTTGAGGGTGAAGCGCTCGGCACTCTGGTGCTGAACCGTTTGAAAGGCGTATTCAATACGGTTGCGATCAAAGCGCCGGCATTCGGCGACCGTCGTAAAGACATCCTCAACGATATTGCTATCCTGACGGGTGCGGAAGTGATTACCGAAGACCGCGGCATGACGTTCGAAAATGTCGATCTGGACGTGGTTGGCAGCGCGCGCAAAGTCATCGTTACCAAAGATGAGTCGACGATTATCGAAGGCGGCGGCTCCAGTGCCGAGGTAAGTGCCCGTATCAAGCAGATTAACGCCCAAGCCGAAGCAGCCACGAGTGAATACGACAAAGAAAACCTGGAGAAGCGCCGGGCGGCACTTGGCGGTAAAGTTGCCGTTATAAAAGTCGGCGGCGCGACCGAAACCGAAATAGAAGAGAAGAAGTTCCGCGTTGACGATGCGGTACATGCCGTGAAGGCCGCTCTGGATGAAGGTATCGTGCCTGGCGGCGGTGTAACGTTGATCAACCTGAGCGCTAGCGTCAAAATCGGTTCCAATGACGACGAGTCCGTTACGGCCGGTAAACAACTGCTGAAAAAGGCTTTGGAACAGCCGTTCCGTATCCTCCTGACCAACTCCGGCCTGAATGCCGATGAGTGGCTGCCGCAGGTTAAAAACGGCAAAGCCGGTTATGGCGTCAACGTCAACAACCCTGCTAAGCTGGTTGACCTGAAGGCTGCCGGCATCGTAGATCCGGCCCGCGTAACCAAGGAAGCTTTGCTGAACGCCGTGTCGATTGCCGGTACCAGCATGACCATGGGTGCGCTGGTAGTGGAAGTGCCCGAGAAAGAAGCGGCCGCTCCCGGCGGCGGTGGCGGTATGCCCGGCGGTATGGGGATGATGTAGAAGCGGGGCAGGCCCGTACTCGCCGGACTGCTGCTTTGGCGGGATAGGCGGGACAGTTCCGCGTGTGACACGTATGTGACACATATAGAAGGCGACCCAATAAACCTCGGATGACTCCGAGGTTTATTGTTTATACGTATTGTGGTATAATATAACTTATGTTTGGATATAGGAAAAAAACGACTGACCAGGACACGCAGATTCCGTATCAGGTTTACGAAACGGTGCAGGAACCGGCTGCACGGCGCAAGCGATGGATGATACGGCTGATTGCGGGGTTGTTGATAGCCACGCTGTTGGTTATGGCTGCCGTTACGCTTCGTAACCGGTACAGCCAGGACGGCAAGGCGGCCGATCCGTCGGTCAAGCAAACGCAGCTTGTCCAGCAATCGCCCCAATCCAATACTCCGCAACAGCAACCGGATGGCCAGCCGTCAAAAAGCCCTCTGAGTGATTCGACTAACGATAAGACCGTTAGCCAGCCTCAGTAGAGAGTACTAAGAAACGTTACTTTCACCTTGGGGCTGGGTAAAGTAGTTGATTTCGTTGATGATGTCGAGCAATGCCTGGGCCCGGGCTTTTTTATCTTCTATAGAGTGGGCGGCTTCGTAGGCTTCGGCCAGCAGAGTCTGGTCATCGGAGGCTTGGATCATCATCATCATGGTACGGAACCTTTCCTCGGCAGTCTGGTCCAGATGGTCGAGCAGGGGGGAGAGTTCGTGTAAGGCGGCTTGCTTCAGTTCGAGCAGGCCGGTGGTGTTGTCGGTGGCGGGCAGGGCGGGCGGTTCTGTAAGAGTGTCGGCTAGTGTATCGCTGATTACCGGTTGTGCCGGTTGCGGAGCAGGCAAGTCGCTGACTATATATTCATTGCCATCACTGGTGTTGCTATCGTCCGCCAAGGGTGCGGAGGCGGTCGGAGCGCTGGTTTGTGGTGCTATGGGATGGTTTAAAATACCGTCAGCCGAAGGTGCGGAGGGTGCAGTTGGCTGCTGAACTACTGTATTTTGATTGGTAGAATCCTGGTGCCCGAACATTGTCCCCCCTGTTTGAACCTAAGTAGCCGCCTGCGACGGAGATAGTACATTAAATATTGATCTGATTTCCAGTATAGCATAACCGTAATAGCATAGTGCAATAAGCTGGCCCGCACCCACTTCTTTCTTCCCGGGGACTGGACTGCCGAGTGCAGCCGGAGT
>JBGTNV010000126.1:0-2651 GCA_041742875.1 Saccharimonadales bacterium (SeqCode)
GTCGGTGTGCTGACTGAGCGCATCAAGGAATTGACCGAGCATCTGAAGATCAATAAAAAAGATTTCGCCGCCCGCCGCGGTCTATTGCAGATGGTTGGCCGCCGCCGCCGTCTGCTTAAATTTATTGCCGACAAAGATTCACAGGCATACCTGGACCTGATCAAGAAACTCGGCCTGCGCCGCTAACGTGCCCGAACTAGTGACCTCGAGAATGCCTCGAGCAACCGAGGTCCCAAGCTTGTGCACATTAACCATTATTAATGAGTAACATGTGGGTCAATCCCATATGTTGCCAATTCGTCGGTAGAGCTACAGATATACGCTCAATTTATATAACGTATATACGCACAAGGGGCTGTATATTTGCACCCTATCGACGAAAAACCCTTAACAGAAAGGCGAATACCGCATGGGATCAGCAACCAAACCCTTAGTCAACCCCTCTATCAATCCAATGGGCGACGAAATCATCAAAGTCGAGGTTGACTTCTGTGGCCGGACACTCTCGCTTGAAGTCAACCGGGTCGGTTTCCGGACTTCGGCATCGGTTATCGCGCGCTACGGTGATACTGTTGTGCTCGGTACGGTTATGATCAGTCCGCACCAGACCACCGGTATGGATTATTTTCCACTCAGTATCGATTACGAAGAGAAGTTCTATGCCGCCGGCAAAATCAGCGGCTCCAGGTTCATTAAACGTGAAGGCCGGCCGAGTGATGATGCAGTCCTTATTGGCCGCTTGATCGACCGGCCGATCCGCCCGTTATGGCCGAAGGGCTACCGGCACGAAGTGCAGGGAGTGGCAACCGTTTTGAGCATGGATCCGTCTTTCCGGCCGGACATGGTGGCGATGATCGCCATGAGTGCGGCATTTATGCTGAGCGGGGCTCCGTTTGACGGCCCGGTCGCGGGGGTGCGTATCGGTTTGGTTGACGGCAAACTTACCGCTTTTGCATCTCCGGAACAGCTCAAAGACGGTCCGCTTGATCTGGTCGTTGCCGGTACGAAAGATGGCATTATGATGGTCGAAGCCGGCGCCGACGAAGTTACCGAAGAGCAGGTAGCCGAAGCTTTGGAGTTTGCGTATGCGGCCATCCAGCCGGCAATTACGTTGCAGCAGCAACTGGTTGAAAAGGTTGGTGTGAAGGTTCAGGAATTTGAGCTGGTCATGCCCGACGACGATATCATGCAGGCTGTCGATAGCTGGTTGACCGACAAACTGGGCCAAGAGCTGCGTGCGCCATATCCGGAGCGCAACGAATTGGTCAAAAACTTGCGCGATGCCATGCGTGAGAATTTCCGCGAAGCGCTCGGTGAGGACTTCGCCGCCGTCAAGCAGGAGTACGAAGACGCCTTTACGCTACTCCTGCACAAAGATGTCCGTAAGGGCATCGTCGAAGAGCAAACCCGTCCCGATGGCCGCGCGTTGGATGAAATCCGTCCGCTTAGCAGTGAAGTCGGCTTCCTGCCGCGTGCCCATGGCTCAAGCCTGTTCACTCGCGGTATGACACAAGCTATGAACATTATTACACTGGCGCCGCTCAGTTACGCCCAAGTCGTAGATACGATGGAACGCGACGAAGAGCGGCGTTACTTCCACCACTACAACGCTCCCGGCTATACGGTTGGTGAAGTCCGCCGTCTCGGCAGCCCGGGCCGACGTGAAATCGGTCATGGATATCTGGCGGAGCGGGCGCTGCAGGCAGTCCTGCCGCCGGAAAAAGAGTTTCCGTACACCATCCGTGCCGTTACCGAAATCATGAGCCAGAACGGTTCGACATCGATGGCGGCGGCCTGTTCCAGCTGTCTGGCGCTCATGGATGCCGGCGTACCGCTCAAGGCGCCGGTTAGCGGTATTGCCATGGGTTTGATGCTGGGCGATGACGGCACGCCGTATATTCTCAGCGATATTGCCGATGCCGAAGATTTTGCCGGCGATATGGATTTCAAGACAGCCGGTACCGCCAAAGGCATTACCGCACTGCAGATGGACATGAAAGTCCACGGCCTGCCGGTGGAGGTTTTGAAAAAAGCACTCTTGCAGGGCAAAGAAGGCCGCGCCCATATCCTTGAACATATGCTCACCACAATGCCTGAACCGCGAAAGGAAATGAGCCCGTATGCGCCGCGCGTCGAGGCCATCACCATCAATCCGGACAAAATCCGCGAAGTCATCGGCAAGGGCGGCGAAACCATTAACCGGATTATTGCCGAGACCGGCGCCGAGATCGACATAAAGGACGACGGCACGGTCATGATCGCCAGCCCGGACCAGAAATCGATCGAAGCTGCCAAGCAGTTCATCGCCCATATCGTGGCCGAGCCGGAAGTCGGCGCCATTTACGAAGATTGCCGCGTCGTCACCGTCCTGGAATTCGGCGCCTTTGTTGAGATTCTTCCGGGTAAAGAAGGTCTGGTGCATGTCAGTGAAATGAAAGAAGAGCGCGTCAATAAACCGAGCGACGTAGTCAAAGAAGGTGACCATGTCACAGTCAAACTTCTAGCTATTGACGACCGCGGCCGCTTGCAGCTCAGTATGAAAGCCGCTATCCGCGGTAAAAACGACAAGGCTAGCAAGCCGGCCTAACCGGATCGATCAGAAGGAGGAATAATGCCGAAACCAAAAACCAAGGGTTCAGTAAATTTTCTTT
>JBGTNV010000127.1:0-8455 GCA_041742875.1 Saccharimonadales bacterium (SeqCode)
ATGGCGAATACCAAACCTAGTCGCATTATCCACAGATTTAACACATAAATACTTTACTCAATCAACAATACATGTTACCCTTCGGGTAAGGTGTAACAACAAACAGTAGAGATTGGTGACACACAGAGAGAAACGGGAAAACATGGCAGACGTTCCAGACAAACAAATAAAGCGTTTAAGAGCACTCATCGCGGAAGCTGAAACCAGTTTAGCGGCAGCCAAAGAACTTCTGTTAAGCTTGCTCGGGGATGACCCTGTGGCAACAACCGCAGTCAAAGAAGAAAACATCGGCAAGGTTATAGAAGGCGTTTTTGACGGCCAGAACATGGTCGGAGCTGACGGCAAAACTTATCCGGTGCCCGCTAACTATGCCAGTAAGTCAAAACTCGTCCAAGGCGATATCCTGAAACTGACCATCGCTGAAGATGGCGCGTTCATGTATAAACAAATCGGACCGGTACCGCGCAAACAAGTCGTTGGTGCGCTCAAGCTGGAAAAAGGCCATTATTTCGTAGAAGTCGGCGGCCGTGAATACCGCGTACTGCTGGCCAGCGTAACCTACTTCAAAGCCAAGCCGGGCGACCAGGTTAGCGTCAACCTCCCCGAAGAGGATGACAACGTCGAGTGGGCCGCTATCGAAGCCGCCTTGTAGCTGGATAAATTCGCTGAGAAACTTCGCTGAGAAACGGATGAACCATTGCCGGGCGTCGTGTACTCTCGAAAGAAAGCATTTCCCGGCTTTCTTTCGGGTATAATACAGGTCTATGGGGCAAGCATTATATCGGAAGTATCGCTCGAAGAGTCTGGACACTGTAGTCGGGCAAGAGCACATTACTGCAACACTGGCGCACGCCTTGAAGAGCGGGAAATTGGCGCACGCTTACTTGTTTACTGGTCCGCGCGGCGTAGGCAAAACCAGTATTGCCCGGATATTGGCGCACGAGATCAACGGACTACCGTATATCGACGACTCGATGCATCTGGACATTATTGAAATTGATGCCGCCAGCAACCGGCGGATCGATGAAATCCGCGACCTGCGCGACAAGGTGAACGTAGCACCGGCCATCGCCAAGTATAAAGTTTATATTATCGACGAGGTTCACATGCTGACGCGCGAAGCCTTTAACGCGCTGCTAAAAACGCTGGAGGAACCGCCGGCGCATGCCGTATTCATCCTGGCTACTACCGAGTCACATAAGTTGCCGGAAACAATTGTCAGCCGGACGCAGCGGTTTATGTTCAAACCGGTTGCTATGGACAAGGTTGTTGCGCATTTGCGGACGATAGCCGATGCCGAAGGCCTGCGCATCGACGATGAGGCACTGGTGCTGGTGGCAGCGTATGGCGAGGGCAGTTTCCGGGATAGCATCAGCCTGCTTGACCAGACGCGAGGCCATGACGGCACGGTTGACGGCAGTTATGTACGGTCGCTGATAGGTTTGCCGACCGATGAAGCTATCGGAGCAGTTTGCAGTGCACTGGAGCAGCATGACGCAGCCCGGCTCAGCCTGACGTTAGCCGGGCTGCGTGATCAAGGCTTTGCTGCCGCACAAGTAGCCAAGCACTTGAGCCAGCGGTTACGCGACGATATCTTACAAGGAAGTATAGGCGCGAGTACCTTCGGACTGCTGCAGAAACTACTTGAGGTACCGACTTCCTATGAGTCCCAGACGTTTCTGGAACTAATACTGCTTGAGCATGCCTTGGCCGGCCGGCCGGCATCGCCAGCTCCGCCAACTCTGCCAACTCCGCTGCTTTCCAGCGACGAAACGACCAAAACGGCCAAGGCGGCCAAAATAGATCAACCGGCCAAACAGCCGGCACTGGCACCGCTACCAGCCAAACCGGCATCTGCATCTGCATCTGCGAAACCGGCACCGAAACCGGCCACCGCAACACCACCGCCAGCGACATCCGCAATTTCCGCGCCGCTCGATGATGCCACCTGGCAATTAGTATTGGACCGCCTGAAAAAAACCCACAACACCCTGTATGGTATCGCCCGCATGTCACGGCCGGTATTTCAGACTGACTCCGTCATACTGCACTTTAAATTCGCTTTCCACCGAAAACGCCTGAACGAAGCCAAGAACCGGGATATCGTCCTGTCGGCCATCCGCGAACAAACCGGCCGCGAAATCTTGATCAAATGCCTGATGGAAGATGCTGCTGCGACAGCACCCGCTGGTGCGTCCGTAGGGGCAGCGGCCGATCCTGCCGGAACCAAAGCGCCGCACTCTCAGCCAGCCGATGCGAAGAACTCGTTGGCTACCATCAGTACAATTTTTGGCGGTGCGGAAGTACTGGAAAAATAGTACAGCCCCGATACCTCGCCGCACTCACTTTTTAACCCTCCAGGCGTTTGCAAGAGAAATTTGCCGAAACGCAAATTTCGTCTTAGCTTCACTTGCAACCCCTGCGGGTGAAAAAGTGAGTGCGGGTCAGGCAGTCCGTCAAAGATCTGCTCAAACTTGCTATACTATCCCTAAGTGGGGGACGTGGGAAAACCGACGAGAGGGATGAGGGATCAAGTATGAGTGATGAGGGATAGTCGCCCGGGGGGGAACGACTCCGGCCACGGCCGGCAGCAGTTGCCGCAGAATACCGATGCCGAAGCATCACTGCTCGGCGCTATTTTAATTGACGGCGACGCCCTGGTAAAAATTGCCGATACTATTACGTCCAGGGACTTTTTTGACGCCAAGCATCAGTATATCTACGAGGCTGTCGAGCAACTGTACGACAAACGCAGCCCTATCGACGTGCTAACCCTGGCCGACCAGTTGAAATCGAACGGGTATCTGGATAGTATCGGCGGCGCAACTTATCTAACCGAACTGACTAACTACGTACCGACGGCCGCCCATGTCGAGCAATACGCTGATATTGTCGCCCAAAAAGCCCTGCGGCGACGGCTTATCCGCGCCAGCAACGAAATATCCGGCTACGGCTACGATGAATCAACGAGCTTACGCGAACTGATCGAAGGCGCCGAACAACGGTTATTCGAGGTCAGCCAGCAGCATGTCAAACAAAGTGTCGTCAGTATCGAGACGATTCTGGCCGACAGCTTCGAGCGGCTCGACGACCTGCACAAAGACAGTGCTAAAATCCGCGGCATTCCGACCGGTTACCACGATATGGACAATATGCT
Organism: Saccharimonadales bacterium (SeqCode); assembly: GCA_041742875.1. Taxonomy (GTDB): domain Bacteria; phylum Patescibacteriota; class Saccharimonadia; order Saccharimonadales; family UBA4665; genus JALQUD01. Next base: position 3,158 of record JBGTNV010000127.1, read on the forward strand.
GGCTGGCCTGCAACGCAGCGACCTCTTCGTCCTGGCTGCCCGGCCAAGCATGGGGAAGACGGCATTCGTACTAAACCTGGCGCACAATGTCGCGCTCCAGGCTAAAGAGCCGGTGCTGATATTCTCGCTGGAGATGAGCAAAGAGCAACTGGTCGACCGCCTGCTTTCAATGGAGTCGGGCGTCGATTCCTGGGCGCTGCGCACCGGCAAGCTTACCGACGCCGATTTCGAAAAACTCGGCCACGCTATGGGCGCGCTGTCGGAAGCTAAAATGTATATCGACGACACGCCAGGCATCACCGTCAGTGACCTGCGCACCAAAGCCCGCCGCGAAGCCCACCAGCAGCCGCTCGGACTGGTCATTGTCGACTATTTGCAGTTGATGAGCGGCGGCGGCAGATTCGGCAGCAGCGATAACCGCGTACAGGAAATATCTGAGATCAGTCGGGGGTTAAAAGGTGTGGCGCGCGAGCTGAATGTGCCGCTTATTGCCCTGAGCCAGCTCAGCCGGTCAGTCGAAAGCCGCAGCCCGCAGATCCCGCAACTGGCCGACTTGCGTGAATCGGGTTCAATCGAGCAGGACGCCGACGTAGTGGCATTCCTGTACCGAGAAGACTACTATAACCCTGAGACGGACCGCAAAAATATCATGGACGTGCTCATCAAAAAGCATCGTAACGGACCAACCGGCGGCATCGAACTGTACTTCGACCGCGAACGCCAGCTCATCAGCTCGCTTGACACTAAGCACAATAACCCCTTCGAGTAGCTGGTCCAGTTGGGTAAAGCAATTACCGCTAACGCCCCTGACCCACACTCACTTCTTCCTTCCCGAGGCACGCTCCGCGCGGCGTGGCCTGCGGCCACTCCGGCTGCACTCGGCAGTCCAGTCCCCGGGAAGGAAGAAGTGGGTGTGGGTCAGCGCGAACGCCCTTCAAAGTACCATCAGTGGTATACTGGAACTTAACCATATCATGAAAACCTTATTGCAGCGGATAGCTTCACTCTTTTCATTTCAGCATTTACCTTACATGCTGCTGGCTATTCCAGCCGTTTCGTTTGCCGTGGCTTTGTATGCTTATCAACTCGGGAGCTTTATCGGCCTCAGCCCGGCCGAAACTGCCAGCGCGGCCGCGAACCAATCGCTCGGTGCTGTTCTGGCTGACCCGGTCAATCTGCCGTATAAACTGTTCGATTGGCTGTGCCTACAGCTGCCGTTCGGCCCGATTGAGTTACGTGCCCGACTGGCTAGTGCTGTGCTAGCCCTTGGCTCTGCCGGCCTACTATACTTGCTGGCGCGAAGATGGCATGACACACATGGCGCAGTACTGGCGGCACTACTATTTATTCCGTCGGGATGGCTCCTGCACACCGGCCGGTTCGGCAGCGGCTTAGTTATGCTGACTTTTATGGTATTGGCGCTAACTGCCGCAGCCGCTTGGCTAATTACGGATTCGCCGCGCGGCCGGACGCTTTTGATCTATAGTTTCGTGGCTACTGCCGCCCTGTTCGTGCCGGCTGGCATATGGTTCGTGCTTGCTTCAGCACTTGTGCTACGGAAAAACCTATTGCGGCACGCCAAAGCCGCCAGCCGGATTCAACTAGCGGCGGCCGGTACACTCATCACTGCCGCCCTGGTCTCGTTACTGTCAATCGCCACAGGACTTGCCGGCAACACGGATCAAATCCGACTATTACTAGGCATACCGCTGCAAATACCCGAGCTAATTGTAGCCGCCAAACAGGCTGCCGGCAGTGTCTCGTATTTATTTTTCCGAGGCCCCTATCTGCCGGAAGTGTGGCTCGCGCACACGCCAGTCCTTGACGCTGCTTCGACAGCTTTGTTTCTGTTTGGCGTCATCGCGTATAGCCGGTACTGGTCGAATATCCGCGTACAACTCCTGCTGGCTTTCGCGTTTGTTAGCGCGGCACTCATTACTTTGCACGGCGCCGCCGCGCTGAGTTATCTCGTACCGATCGTATACCTGATAATCACAAACGGTTTGATATTCTTTATCCGCCGATGGCTCGCCGTCTTCCCGCGTAACCCCATTGCCCAAAGTCTGGCATACAGCACAGCTGCTCTCATACTGCTGAGCATTACCACATTTCATACGCAGCGCTACTTCATAGCCTGGCGCAACAGCCCCGACACCCGGCAAGCTTACCAGTCAACCGGGAGCACACCACCCGAAGCACTAAATTTGGTACAATAAGAATGGAAATAGGTACGGCTTCCTCATTTGAGTGCAGTTTACGTTGGAAACTGAGCAGCGAGCAGAAGCGTACTGGAAGTACGCTGGAGGAGCAGCGCAAGGTTACGGCCCGAAATGTCCCAAATGGGGAAGTCCCGTATAAATAAAGGAGAAAAACCATGAACAGATTCGACCAGGCAAAGATGTTAATGCGCGTTAAGAAAATCCAGAAAGAACTGCAAAAGCAAATCATCACCATCGAAAAAGGTGATGGGGCAGTTCGAGTGGAGATTACCGGAGAACAGAAAATCAAAAAAATCCACCTTGACCCGGAATACATTGATTTCGACGATATTCCCGAGCTGGAAAAGTGGATCGAGGAAGCCGTCCGAGAAGCCATCCAGAGCAGCCAGAAAATCGCCACCGAGAAAATGCAGCCAATGATGGGTATGCTCGGCGGTTTGGGTCTGTAACCCATGCCAGGTTAGCGCAACAATGTCTGCTGTTCTACCCCCCGCCCTCGTGAACCTGATAGAGGCTTTCGGCGCGCTACCCGGCGTCGGACCGCGTACCGCGGAACGCTACGCCTACTATTTGGTAAAGCGCGACATGCACACCAGCCATCAACTTGCAAGCACACTACAGAGCCTGCACGCCGGACTTGCCTATTGCCGGAAAACCTTTGCGATTATTCCGGCCGGACAGACCCTATCCGATCTCTATACCGACCCGAAGCGCAACAAAAAAGCGGTAGCAGTAGTGGCCGATACGTTCGACATCGTAGCACTTGAGAAAACCGGCCAATTCGACGGTACGTACCATGTGCTCGGCGGACTTGTCTCACCGATAGACGGCATCGGGCCGGAGCAACTCCATATTGCCGAACTCGTGGCACGTATCGACGAAGACAAGGTGGAGGAAATCATTCTGGCCACCAATGCCAGCGTCGAAGGCGAATCTACCGCGCTCTATATCCAACAGCAAGTTGGCGACCGCAAAGTTAAAATCACGCGGCTGGCCCGCGGCCTGCCAATAGGCGTCGACTTGGAATACGCCGACCAAATAACACTAGGCAGAGCCCTGATCGGGAGGCAAAAATTATGACAATTAAGTTCTGCATCCAGTGCGCCGCACCGCTTACTAAGCAAACCGAGACCGCCTACATCTGCAGCAACGGCCACCCGTTTTGGAACAACCCGAAACCGACTGCTTCTGTGCTTTTCCTGAGAAACGGAAAGTTTTTAGCATCAAAACGCGCCATCGAGCCTTTCAAGGGCAAGTATGACATACCGGGAGGTTTTCTGGAATATGGCGAAAATGCTTATGCGGCCGCGATACGTGAGATGCAAGAAGAAACTGGCGTAATTATCTCGGATTTGTCACTTCTTGAAGTGTATAACAGCGAGTACCAGGAGCTAATTACGACTTGCGATGTTGTATTCGTAGCGCACACCTGGGAGGGTGAATTTATAGCCAACGACGACGCCGAAGAGTTAGTCTGGATGCCGGTTGAATCCCTGGACAGCGACCAGTTTGCCTGGCACTATCCCGGATTAGTTGCCAAGCTCAGCGCCATACCCGATAATACCTAACCATGCAACCATACCCCGAAACGGAGAAAATCAAGGCTATCCTGGATAGCGCCAAGCGCATGGTAATCGTACAGGCTGATAACCCGGATGCCGATTCGCTAGGCAGTGCGCTGGCGCTTGAACATATCCTGGGCGATATGGGTAAAGAACCGCTGCTCTATTGCGGCGTCGAAATTCCAGGCTACTTACGATACCTGGAAGGGTGGGACCGCATCGTCAAAGAATTGCCAAACCAATTTGACGCCAGTATTATTGTCGATGTCTCCACTCTGACGCTGCTCGAAAAGCTATCGTTAAGCGGCCGGCAGCCTTGGCTCGCCAGTAAGCCGTCCGTCGTGCTAGACCATCATCAAGAAGTCAGCAACCGCATTGCTTTTGCCGGCGTGACGATCAACGATCCCGACCGGTCTTCGACTGGCGAGCTTATTTACCAGGTAGCGAAACAACTGGGCTGGCCGATCAGCATTGCCGCACAGGCTAACCTGATGACCGCCATACTCGGCGACACCCAAGGATTATCCAACCAACTGACCGGCGCCGCTACGTACCGCGTTATGGCAGAGATGACGGATGCCGGAGTTGACCGCTCACAATTAGAAGAAGACCGAAGGGAAACCAACAAAATGCCGGCCGTTATCTACAAATACAAAGGCCGCCTGATTGATCGGACCGAGCTGCTGGAAGACGGCCGGCTGGCAATCGTTGTTGTCCCCCAGTCAGAAATCAACGAATACAGCCCGCTGTATAATCCCGGCCCGCTCATCCAATCCGATATGCTCCAAACTAAAGGCGTGCGCGTCAGTATCGTATTCAAACAGTATGACGACGGCAAAGTCACCGCCGCCATACGCTGCAACAACGGTGCCGGTGTCGCCGCCGCGCTAGGTGAGCATTTCGGCGGCGGCGGGCATGCCTACGCCAGCGGTTTCAAAATCCAGGACAGCCGGCCGTTCAATGAGATAAAATCAGAATGTATAGCCTACGCTGCCGAACTGCTCGATAATCTTGAGCGGGACAATGCAGAATCAGAGTCAAGATCAGCTACCGAATCGGAGACAGAGAAGTAACGAACGATGAAACTCTACAACACGCTGACGCGAACTATCGACCCCATAGAACCGCTCAATCCGCCGGCCGTTTCCGTGTATACTTGCGGCCCTACCGTGTATGACTATGCCCACATCGGGCACTGGTTCAATTACATCCGTATGGATACGCTTATCCGGGTGCTCCGGCTTTCGGGGCTGCAACCAAAGTGGGTCATGAACATCACCGACGTCGGCCATCTGGTAAGTGATGCCGACGAGGGAGAAGACAAACTTGAAAAAGGCGCCAGGCGAGAAGGCAAGACCGCCTGGGAAGTCGCCGAATTCTACACGAAGGATTTTTTGGATTCAATGCAGGAGCTTAACATCCTGCAGCCCGGCCATATAGTCAAAGCGACCGAACATATCAACAAGCAAATAGCACTTATTGAGCAGCTTGAGCAGAAAGGATATACCTATATCATC